>VBPB01000338.1:477-3561 GCA_005893365.1 Candidatus Eiseniibacteriota bacterium | reverse complement strand
CGCGATCCGCGTGCCGCTCGAGGCGGCCGGCACGCTGGCCGTCTGGGGCCTCATCGCCCTCGCCCCGGCGACGCTGATAGGACCGCGGCTCGACCGGGTCCTCAAGGTGGCGGTCGTGGTCGTGGCGCTCGGGTGGGGCGCGCAACAGACGCTGCGCGGCAACACCGAGGCGGTGGCCGGGGCCGAGGGTCAGACCGTGACCAGCGTGCTCGCGATCCGCGACCTGGCGAACAGCCTGCGCCAGCGCGTGCCGATGGACGAGGTGGTGATGAGCAACGCCGGGGCGCGGCTCGCGTGGTACACGCGCCGCCCCTTCATCCATCTCGCGCTATCGCCCGCCGACCTCGGCGCCTGCCGCAGCCGTCTCGAGTTCCGGCACGTGCTGCTCGTCCTGCGCGACGCCGATCAGGCCTGGCCGGCGTGGCGCGAGGTGGTCGAGCACCCGGAGGAAGCACCCCGGCATCCGGAGTGGAACATCATCGGCGAGCGTCACTGGCAGGGACTCGACGGCTCGCTGGTCGTGTGGCTGGAGCTGGGACCGGCCCAGGGGAGCCTCGCGGCAGCCGAGTAGCGCGGCGGCGCGGTGCGGGCGCGGAGCGCTCGTCGCCGCTGACTGCAGGCGCATCACGCGGGCCGGGGCGCCGTGAGGGTCCCCGGCCCGCTCGCGTTCACACGTGATGCGCCGTCATCGAGGTCGCCCCGAGTGCGCGCGAGGCCAGCTCCACGTCCTGCTGGCTCACCCACACGATGCCGCCGTAGCGATTGCCGCCGGCGCACACGCCGAGGGTGGCGCGCACGTTGACGTTGGCAGCCCCCAGGCGGCTCATCACCTCCCCCATCGCGCCGGGACGGTCGGTGCCCTGGATGAGGAAGGCGATCTTGGGCTCCCCGACCACGAGGTTGAGCTTGCGCGCCGCCTTGGTGAACTGCTCCGGATGCTCGGGGACCAGGTCCACCTGGGTCCTGCCCGCGGTGAGCGGGAAGCTCGACAGGGCGAGCAGGTTGACGCCTTCGTCCTTGAGGCGCTTCCCGAGGTCGGCGCCGACCCCGGGCCGATCGTCGGCGACGGTGACGTAGTACTCGATGCGAAACACCTGGTCCTTCACGGCAGGCCTCCTCCCGCGCAGGGCGCGGAGTGTGTGGCTCGGCTGGCTCGCGGGGAGTATGCGCCCGGGGCGTGAGGGGAACAACGCTCGGGATTGGCGCGCGCAGCGGGCGAAGCACGGGCGCGCGACGGCGTCGCCGCGTCGCCGGACGTCAGCCCAGCAGCGTCACCCAGGCCGAGACCAGCGCCACGCCCACGACGTCGAGCAGCAGGCCCCAGGCGACCATCTCGCGGATGCGCACGCGCCCGGTGGCGAACACCAGCGCGTTGGGCGGCGTCGAGACCGGGAGCATGAATCCGAACGAGCACGCCACGGTCGCGGCGAGCGCCGGCTTGACCGGGTCCAGGTGCGCGGCCTGTGCCAGCGCCAGCACCACCGGCACCACCAGCGATGCGCTCGCGGTGTTGCTGGTCATCTCGCTCACCAGCACGCCCATCAGGGTCGCGGCCAGCACGATGCCGTAGGTGCCGCCGACCGGCATCGCCCTGAAGATGCCCTGGCCCAGCGCCTGGGCGAGGCCCGAGTCGAACATCATCGCCCCCAGCGAGAGCCCGCCGCCGAAGAGCAACAGCGTCGACCAGTCGACGCGGCGCAGCACCGCGATGTCGAGGATGCGCTCGCCGCCGTGGGCCCCGCTCGGCAGCAGGAAGAGCGCGAGCGCCCCGAGCACCGGCACCGCCGGCTCGGGCAACCGCGCCTGCCACGCCTTGAGCCAGGCCGTACTCTGGAGCGGCGTGCCGGCCAGGATGCCGGGCAGGATCCAGAGCAGCACCACGATCACGAACAGCGGCACCAGCGTGCGCTCGGCGCGCGACCAGGGCCTCTTCTCGTGCGTCACCGCGGTGACGCCCGCGTGCTTGGCCTCGCCCGCGCCGCGCTGCAGCCACCACGCGGCGAGCACCGTGCTCAGCACCGCCAAGGGTGCAAACACCGCGCACCATTGCGCGACCGACGGCCGGTGCCCGGTCGCCTGCTCGAGCAGGCGCAGGCCGATGAGATTGGGCGCGGTGCCGACCGGCGTCGCGAGGCCGCCGAGCGAGGGGGCGTACGAGGTCATCAGGAGGATGGCCACCAGCAGCCGGCGCGAGCCGAAGCTCTCGGCGGCGAGCGCCAGCGGCAGCAGCATCGCGGTGGTGGCGGTGTTGTTCATCCACGCCGAGATGCCGCAGCCGAGGAACGCGATGGCCCACAGCAGCCGCGCGGGCTTGCGGCGGACCATCTCCGAGCCGAGCACGGCGCGGGTGAGGCGCTGGATGAGCCCGTGCTGGCCCGCCGCGTCGGTGAGCAGGAACGTGCCGAAGAACAGGAACACGATCGGGTCGCCGAAGCCGGCGAAGGCGCTCTTGACGTCGGTGACGCCGAGCAGGAGACCGAGGATCGGGATGAGGAGTGCCGCCACCGCCACCGGGAGCGACTCGGTCATCCAGAGCCCGCCCACCGCGACCAGGACGATGAGGGTCCGGTGCGCCTTGAGCGGGAGGCCCGGCATCGGGATGAGCGCCACGGCCAGCGCGGCGGCGGCACACAGGAGGACGGGGAGCAGTCGGTAGCGGTAGCCGATGTCCTCGGTGCTGTCGGGGGAACCAGGTTGGCGTGGCGCTGGGACGCTCATCGAGCGCGCAGACTAGCCCAGTCCCGAGGCACGCGTGAAGTGGCTCGAGTCCTGAGATGCTAGGGTTGATGCGGCGGCGGCCGAAGACTCCGCGTGACGGCCCCGGGGGAGGATGGGATGACGACGGCTCGATTCGCGATCGCCCTCGGATTGCTCCTCTCGTGGCGTGCCGCGTCAGCCCAGCCCACGAATGGCCCGCCTCCTGTCACTGCCGACTCCGCTCGCATCATGAAGGCCGCGCAATTCGGGATCATCGGAGCGGAGATCCCGCTGCGTTGCGACACGCTCGGCTCGCATGAGCGCAGGCTGGAGTATCGAAGCTATGTCGTGCTCGTCGTTGTGGCCCGGGATGCCGTCGGTGAGACC
>VBPB01000338.1:0-367 GCA_005893365.1 Candidatus Eiseniibacteriota bacterium | reverse complement strand
GGGGACCAGGTATTCCTCGATGTCGGATGCTGCCCCGGCCCAAGGGGCCTCAGGATCTACGACCTGCGACGCCGCGAACGATGCTTCGAAGGCACCTACGAAGAAGACAACGTGGAGTATCACGGACAGTCGTATCCGGTATCGCCACGCCTGCGGAAGGGACGATGGCTGACGTTCTGGGAACCGGTCGAAGGACCCTCGCCGAAACCCCCGTGCCCTGAGGACCGCCTCGGCGAATGGGATGATTCGGGCCTCGAGGTCGGATACGACGAGGAGGTGACGCTCGATCTCCTCACCCTGCAGGTGGTCCGCAGCGGGAAGGTCAAGTGCTTCCCACGGCAATGACGCGAGACTCGTCGCTGGGGTC
>VBPB01000067.1 GCA_005893365.1 Candidatus Eiseniibacteriota bacterium | reverse complement strand
AGCGACCTTGCGTCCGAGCCTTGCGGACGCTTCTTCCAGCACAGTGAACAGGTCGGCATAGGTCAGGCTGTCGGCGACGATCATCAGATCGATGTCGCTCGCGGCGGTGTCTTCGCCCTTCGCGATCGACCCGTAGACGAAGGCCGCGCGAATCCCTGACGAGACCGGTGCCAGGGCCGCGCGAAGCACGTCCGCCAACGCGAACGTCTTGAGCGCCAGGGAACGCAACTCCTCGAACACCGGCGACCGAGCATTGGCCTGGTAGTGCTTCTGCTTGCCGACACGGGCGGCCGTAACGAGTCCGGATGCCTCGAGCCGGGCGAGCTCCCGCTGCACCGCGCCGCTACCGGAGCGCGCCAGGCCGATGATCTCTTTCGCGAAGAAGCTGCGGCCCGGGTCGCCGAAGAGCACGGCCAGTACCCGCTGCTGGACCTTGGCGAATAGCGCGTCGGCCAAGCCCGAGGAGGCGGCCTTCGGTCGCTTCTTGTGTACGGCGCTCTTCGTACCCACGGTGGGTACGATAAAACCCGTTCTGGGTACGGTCAAGCTCGCCTAGGGCACAGCGCCGGCCGGAAACGACGACGCGCCTCCCCCGCTGCCCTTACTGGCGCGGGAGACGGCGCGCACGGTCGTCCGGACGGGATCGGCTACGTGTCGAGCGCGGTCCTCGCCTTTTGGAAGGCGTTGATGAGGCTGCCCTTGATGCCGAGCGGGTCGGCGATGATGACCGCGGTCGCGACGGCGGCGACGAACGCGGCGAGCAGACCGTACTCGATCAGGTCTTCCCCGCTCTCCCCACGCACGAACTCGATGAGTAGTGCTTTCATGGTTGCTGCCTCCTCTTGCTGGCCCCAGTCACGCTGATGGATCACGAAGGGGGCGCCCTTCGACAGCGTTGGGCCGGCCGAGCGCCCCGGTCGAACCGGAGCCCTGTCGGACGGCTTGACGGCCACGCCCTAACCCCATGGCGAGCCGCAAGGCGAGACGCAAGGTTCGCGCCGAAAGCAAGCCGGCCGCGCGAATCGGTTGCCCGCGAATGGATTCGGCGGGATGGGCTCGCGCGACGCCGCGGCCCGTTCGCCGAAGAAGTGTCGGCTGGGCCATCGGACCGGGCCGGGCCCTGCGGTGTGGCGGGTGATGGGGGCCCCGTCGTGGCGACGGGTGGGGCGACGGGTGGGGCGACGGATGGGGCGACGAGTGGTCCCGGGTTTGATCGGGCTAACCGCCGATCGAGTCCATGACCACCCGCTCACGCTCGACCGCCGTCATCGCCTTGGCGGTGCGGATCAGTCCCCGCGCCCAGTCCACGTGGTCCCAGACGTTCCAGAGCAGGGCGCCGCGCACCACGTCCTCCTTGAGGTAGAGCACCACGCCCTCGCGATGCTCCTGCTTCCAGACCGCGTGCGTGTCGAGCGAGGAGTCCACCTCCCCCACCGCCTCCCAGCCCAGGTCGAAGAGATCGGAGTAGAAGAACGGCATGGTGGTGTACGGGCGGTTGGCGCCGGCCATGTTGGCCCCGGCGGCGCGCCCGTGCTGGATCGCGTGATCCTCGTGCTCGATGCGCATGCGCTTGTCGAGCGCCAGGTAGGGGAACTCGGCGACGTCGCCGGCGGCGTAGATCTTGGGATCGCTGGTGCGCGCGTACTCGTCCACCTCGATGCCGTTGCCGACGTCGAGGCCCGCCGCTTCGGCCAGCTCGGTCGAGGGCTCGACGCCGATGCCCGCGAGCAGGAACTGGGTGGTGACCTCGTTGCCGGCGCTGGTGTGGGCCACCATCTCGCCGCGCTCCTCGATGCGGGCGACCCCCTCGCCCGAGACGGTCTCGACGCCGCGCTCGCGGTAGTAGTCGGCGACGAACAGGCCCAGCTCGCGCGGCAGCACGCGCCGCAACGGATACTCATCCGGGTAGAGCAGCGTCACCTCCTTGCCCACGTGGCGCAGGGCGGCCGCCATCTCCATGCCGATGAACCCGGCCCCCAGCACCAGCGCGTGCTGGAAGCGCGGCAGGTAGCTCTCGACGTAGAGGTAGTCCTCGAGCGAGCGGTAGTTGTGGACCCCCTCGCTCTCGGCACCCGGCACGGCGAGCCGGCGCGGGCGGGCACCGGTCGCCAGCAGCAGCGAACCGTACTGGTAGGCAACACCGCGGTCGTCCCAGAGCCGGCGCTCGCCGGGATCGATCTCCACCGCCTCGCGCCGCAGCACCAGGTCGACGCGCTGGTCGCGGTAGAAGGCCTCGGGGTGGATGGGCAGCTCGTCCTTGGTGGACTTGCCGAACCAGAGGGCCTTGGAGAGCGGCGGGCGGCGATACGGCGGATGGTTCTCGCGCGACATGAGCAGGATGCGGCCGGTCGGATCGTGGGCGCGGATGCCCTCGATGGCCGCCGCCCCGGTGTGACCTCCCCCGACGATGAGGTACTCGCAGTCCATGCCTCAGCCTCCGTCTCGGTCCGCTCCTCCCGGCCCGCCCGTCGCCGACGCGACCGGCCGCGGCGCGGTGCGCGGCGCCCGGGACACTATCACGCGCCCAGCGCCTCGGGCCTGCCCGCCGGCGGGGCGTGCAGCTCGTGCTGGAGCCCCCGCTTCCAGGTCCCGCGCGCGACCCAGGCGACGATGGCGATGGTGCGCACGGCGCAGGTCACCGTGATGAGCCAGGCGAGCCCGAGCACGCCGAGTCCGGTCCAGACCGGCACCAGGAAGGCGAGCGGGATGCGCAGCAGCGAGACGCTGGAGTAGATCCACGAGATGGCCGTGGTGTGGCCCGAGCCCAGGATGGCCTCGCCCACCACCACCTCCACGCCCACGAACACCAGGCACGACGAGAGCACGCGCAGGTAGGGGGCGCCCACGCGGTGCACCTCGGCGTCGGCGGTGAACATGCCGATGAAGGCGTGCGGGAAGGCGATGACGACCGTGGTGAGCACCACCGAGACCAGCACGATCCAGCGCACGCCGACCTTGATGGCGAGGGCGGCGCGCTCGGGGCGCCCGGCCCCGAGGTTCTGGCCCACCAGGGCGGCGGCGGCGGTGCCGATCGCGGCCCCGGTCATGAACTGGATGGCCTCGATGCGGTTGGCGATGCCGACGATGGCCAGCGAGGCGGCGCCGAAGCGCGAGGCCGAGCGCGCGAACACGATGTAGACCACCGAGAACAGCATGCCGATGAGCGCCGCCGGCAGGCCGACGCGCGCCATCCGCCCGATCCGCACCGGCGGGCCTAAGGCGCGCCGCGCGAGCGGGAAGGCGCGATGCCCGCGCGCCGCCGCCACCAGATAGCCGCCGAGCATGGCGCTCTGCGCCGCCACCGTCGCCCACGCGGCCCCGCGCACGCCCAGGGCCGGCACCGGGCCCCAGCCGTAGATGAGGATGGGATCGAGCACGGCGTTGAGCGCCACCGCGCACAGGTCGATGAGCAGCGGCGTGCGGGTGTCCCCCGCCGAGCGCATGACGCTCTCGCAGGTGAGCGCCATCATCGGGATCGGGGCGGCGGCGAGCAGCACCGAGAGATAGTCGCCGCCCCGGGTGATCAGCCCGGGCGAAGCCCCCATCCAGCCGAAGATGGGGCGCGCGGCCAGCAGACCGGCGGCGGTCCCGAACAGCCCCAGCAGCGCCGAGGCCCGGAGCCCCTTGTACGCGGCGAGGCCCGCGCGCGCCCGGTCGCCGGCGCCCAGCAGCTGGCTCACGAAGGCGGTGATGCCGATCGCGAAGATGTCGTTGAGCGAGTAGACCCACCACATCACGAAGATGGACGAGGTGACCGCCGCGGTGGCCTCGACGCCCAGCCCGCGCACCCAGAGCGCGTCCACCCACTGGTAGGCGAGCCTGAGCCCGAACGAGAAGAAGGCGGGCACCGCGAGCCTGAGGAGCGCGCGGGGGATGGGATCGGTGACGGCCGACGGCGGCGAGGCGCTGGTTTCCACGCCGGGACCATACACGCGCCGCGCGCCGGAAGGACACCGGCGGCCACGACCGGCGCGTCACGCCCGCGCGCCGGCGCGGGGCCCTCAGCGCCTCATTTCGCGTCCAGCTCCTGCAGCATGCCGAGCGCCGGCTGCCAGAGACCGTCGAGCGCGATCAGCGCGAGCTCGTTCTCGCGCGGCAGCTCGCCCAGCCACACCGGCCGCTCGCGGCAGTCGCCGAAGAAGGCCGAGCGGTCGCCGGCGCCGTAGCGGGCGTGGTCGCGGTCCTTGCGGGCCTTGGCCAGGAGTGCCGGCACCGTCCAGGTCCCGAAGTGTTCCTTCCAATCGGCCTCGGCCCGCTTGGCGCGCTCGCCGTCCGACGCCCTCACGCCCGGGGGCAGGAGACAGTAGTCGTCGCAGTCCCCCTGGGCCTGGAAGTCGGTGAACACGACGCGGGCATAGGTCGACGCGGCGTCCTGGTAGGCGGCGAGCGTGGTGCCGTCGACGACGTCGAGCACCGAGAGCGCGTAGTGGACCGAGACCTCGCGTTCGCGGGTGACGGCGTGGAAGTCCTGCTCGACGAACCGCTCGCGGCGCGCCCCCGAGGTGTCGCGCTCGACGATCTTGCGGTAGATCGTGCCGCGATACTCGTAGGTGTCGGTGCGCGAGCGCAGGCCATAGACGCGGCCGGTCAGAACGCGGTCCGCCCCGAGCCGGCGGCCGATGCGCACCGCGTCGCCGCCCGCCGGCGCGTCCATCTCGGCGACCGTGATGGTCCCGTACACGCTGCCCGGGTCCACCAGCCGCGTGAAGCGGAAGCCGTCCGGACGGATGTGCGGGGCCACCTCCGCGTAGATGTGGTCCGCCATCGTCCGCGGCAGCCCCGGTACCGCCGCCTCGTCGTTCAGCGGCAGGATGGCCACCCGCGAGAGCGCCTGGAGGTACGTCTCGTCCAGCCGTCGCGCCAAGTCGCGATAGCCGGACGCGAACCCGGAGGCGGTGTGGAAGTCGAGCCACGCCTGCTTGGGCCGATGCGCCGCCAGCGCCGCCTCGGCCTGGGCGTAGAAGATGCCCGCCGCGCCGATCCGCAGGGCCGCCTCGCGCCGCGCGTACTCGGGATCGGGCTTGAGCACGACGCCGTAGCTGGCGATCTCGCCGCGCAGATCGGCCAGGGCCAGCGCCTGGCGCGCTCCGGCGACCGTGTCCACCTCGCCGACCGCCATCACGCGCGCCTCGCGGTCGGCGACCAGACGCCGGGCGACCGCCAGCAGCGCCGACTGGGCCCTTGGGTTGGCGGGCTCCTTGCGGACCGCGGCGCGCGCGTGCTCGTACGCGCGATCGACATCGCCGGCGGCGAGCTCGCGTGCGCTGCGCTGGCTGAGCTTGTTGGCGCTCGCGCACGAGAGCGCGAGCAGGGCGAGCGCGGCGGCCGCCCACGGGCGGAGGGTCTTCATGGCGGACCTCATGCACTCCGCGGTCGCGGCGGCGTCGGGATGGGGAGCGGTCGCACCACAGGGCGTCGGCCGCGCCGGGAGTGGCGGCAGTATAGGACGGGAGCGGCCGGCCGGCGTGATCGAATCGGCCGCGGCTGGCGTGGCCCGACCTACGGCGCCGGCGGGGCCTCCGCGTCGAGCGGCAGGGCCTCATCCGTGGCGACGGTCGCGACCATCTCGGCCTCGCGGTCGAACGCGGCGCGTGCCATGTGCCCCGCGTACAGGTCCATCAGCGCGTGGATGAGCATGCTCGCGAACAGCGAGCCGGTCAGGACGTAGACCCCGCTCATGAACAGGCCGACCATCGTCGTGACGGCGACGCCCTTCGGTCCCTGATACGAATGGCCGGCCCCGAACACCACGCTCGCGACCACGACCGCGGGGAGCAGCGCCATCACGCTGGTCAGGTACCAGATGAGATACCCGCGGTAGAGCAGCTCCTCGCAGAGCCCCGCCGTCAGGGAGAGGCCGGCGAACCAGCGCGATTCCTGATCGGTGCGCGGCATCAGCCGCTCGATGTGCCGCATCTTGCCGCGCAGGCGCTCGAGCGCCTCGTTGTCCGCGAGGATCTTGCGCCGCTGGGCGAGAACGAATCCGACCCCGATGAGAAGCCCGAGCGCGACCCCGAGGACGCCGGGGGTCGCGCGGGGCACGAGGCCGAGGGCGAACCACGGGCGTCCGCGCCAGATCCAGAGCCCCACGGCCATGGCGGCGAGCACCCACTGGATGGCGATGCCCTGCCGGTAGAGCCACATCCGGAGCCGCGGCACGTCGCCGGGATCGGCCGCGGCGAGGCGGCGGTAGCCGAACAACGCGGTGCGGATCGGGAACAGCACCGCGAGCAGGATCGCGAGGAGATGATCGAGCGGCGTGGGCACGGCGGCACGATACACGAGGCGACCGGCGGGCGCTCCGCGGTGGGCCGCCACGCCGGCGCGCACCGGCCCCGGTGCCGCTACGGCGCCCCGCCCAGCCTCCGGTCGATCTCGTGCAGCGGCGCGGAGCGCGGATCGATGGCCAGGCCCGCGGTGACCGCGCGCCGCGCCTGCTCACGCCGGCCCATCACCTCGTAGGTCGCGGCGAGCAGGCGGTAGGCGCCGGTCAGATAGGGGTCGAGGTCGCGCGCGCGGGTGAAGTGCGCGATGCCCTCGTCGAACGCGCCGCGGCCGCTGGCGAGGATGCCGAGCAGCAGCTCGGCCTGATAGGGCTCGCCCACGCCGCGCCGCCACACCAGCTGCGCCTCGCGCTGCGCCAGGGCCGCGCGCAGCGACTGCTCGGCCGCCTCGGGCTGACCGAGTTGCACCAGCGCATGCCCGCGGCGGAAGAGCAGGTCGGGGTCGTCGGGCGCCAGCGCCAGCGCCTCGCGCGCCAGCCCCTCGGCGCGCGCGAAGTCGCCCGCCTGCGAGGCGGCGTCGCACGCCGCGAGCAGCCGGCTCGCCTGCGGGGCCTGGGCGCGCTCGGCCTCGAGCCGCTCGATCGCGGCGCCGAGCGCCTTCGCCTCGTCGGTCGCACCGGCCGCGGCCAGCACCGGCGCCAGCTCGGTCATGCGCGCCAGGTCGCGCCGGCGGGTAGTGCCACGCGATCGGCGGCGTCTCCCACGCGTCGGCACTACCGCGGCGCAGCAGGTCGAAGGGGGCGCGGAACTCCACCACGCCGTTGTCGTCGGTGTTGAGCGGCCCGCCGGCTGGTGCCACCGCCTGGATGGGGCCGAGGTAGAGGGCCAGCAGGTCGGCCGGATCGGTGAACCCGACGCGCGCCAGGTCCGCGCGCACCGTGGTGTCGGCGAAGGCCTTCTCCAGACGCGCGCGCGTCAGGAAGGCGCCCTCCGATTTCCAGAGCACCAGGAAATCCAGATTGAGCTTGTAGACCTCGGCGCCCGGGAACGCGTGGTTCAGCGTGCCGAGCAGCGAGGCCAGCGTGCCGCGCGACATGTCGTAGCCGTGGAGCCACTGGCAGAAGACGCCGTCCGGGGCCAGCCGCTCCCGCACCCGCCGGTAGAACTCGGCGGTGAAGAGGTTGTTCATGCCGGCGATCCACGGGTTCGAGGGCTCGGAGACGATGACGTCGTAGGTTGCGCGCGTGTAGGTCAGGTGCGTGCGCCCGTCCTCGATGCGGATCACGCCGCGCGGGTCGGGATGGTCCTGACCGTTGAGGTCGGCGAAGAACCGGCCCGCGCGCACCACCGCCGGCTCCAGCTCGGCGGTCTCGACCTGCCCGATCGGATGCGTGAGCACCGAATGCGTGGTGATGCCCGAGCCGTAGCCGATCACCAGCGCGCGCCGCGCCGAGTCGGCGAGGATCATCGGCAGTTGTCCGAGCATGACCTCGGTCGGGTCGCCGCTGCTCGCGTCCACCTTGCCGTTGATGGCGAGCTGCCGCTGCTCCCAGCGGCTCACCACCATGACGCTCGCGGCACGCCCCTCCTCCATCGACAGCACGCGGAGTGCATCCACCTGCCGGCTCTGGAGCTCCCTGAACGTGGGCGGCGGACCGGCGCCACGGTCGATGTCGCGCAGGAGGCTGACGATGCCGTGGTTGAGCCGGTAGAGATCGGGCTCGGGTGAGGCGAGCCGCACGCCGGCGCCGAGTGCGGCGACCAGCGCCGCCACCACGAGCCGCGCCCGCCACCTGCCCGGCGCGGCCAATGCGAACGCGACGCCGAGGGCGATGTGCGTCCATGCCGCCGACGCGAGCGCCGGGAGCGAGCCGAGCGTGGGGATGAGGAACAACCCGCCGCCCGCGGCGCCCAGGACGGTGCCGGCGGTGTTGACCGCGTAGGCGTGCCCGATGGCGTGCCCGCCGCCCTCGCCCTTCGTGTGCAGCACGCGCGCCGCGAGCGGGAACACCGCGCCGAGACAGAGAGCCGCCGGCAAGAGCACCGATGCTGCGTGAGCAGCAGGTCGCGGAGCATGCCGGGGACGGCGTTGAGCGCCGCGGTGCCGGCCAAGGCAGCGACGCCGGTCAGGCCGAGTGCCGCGGCCAGCGCCAGCCACGGACGCCGGGTCCTGCCGAGCAGCGGGCTCACGAGCAGTGCCCCCAGCCCGAGACCGGCCAGGAACGTGGCGAGCAGGATGGCGAACGAGTAGACCGACGAGCCGAGGAGGGTGGCGAGGTGCCGTGTCCAGCCCAGCTCGTAGACCATCGCCAGCGCCCCGGAGAGGGCGAACGCCACGAGGGCCGCGCCACGATGGAAGGCGCCGAGCGATGGGTCGGCGTCGTGCACCGAGCGTGCGGGGGTGGCGCCGGGGCGCGTGTGCTTCGCGGGCCGGGGCGAAGCGGATGGGCCCCGACGGGCCGCGGCTGGGGCGCTCGGTCGCGCCTCCGTGGCCTCGGCGGTCGCACCCGCGAGGGCAGGCGCCGACCGGGCCACCATCAGCACGAGCACCGCGACGAGCACGTCGAGAACCCCGCGACCGCCGTGCCCGCCACGGCGCCGATCGTATTGATGCCGTAGAGCACCGAGACGCGCGAGCCGTAGGCGCCGCCGCGGCGCGTCAGGTCCTCGACCAGGAGCGGCAGCGTGCCGCCCATCGCCAGCGTCGGGATCATGAGCAGCGCCAGCGAGGTGCCGAAGCGCACCGCAAACGGCAGCACGCGCGAGATCTCCTCGCGGTCGTGAGCCAGCCGGTAGAGGCCCTCGGGCGCCTGGAGCAGAACCGGCGAGGCCAGTGCGAACAGCGCAACGACGATCTCGAGCGCCGCATAGAGCCGAAGCGGCCGCGCGATGCGCGCGACGAACGAGGCGACGACGAGGCTGCCGAGCCCCAGCCCGGCCATGTAGGCGGTGACGACCGCCGTGACGGCCTCGGCGCTGCCGCCGATGTGGAGCGCCAGCAGCCGCGACCACACCATCTCCAGGGCGAGCCCGGCGAACCCCGAGATGAAGAAGCACGCGGGGACGAGGAGGGAGGCACGCTCGGGGGCACGCGGGGAGGACATGGTTGTGTTCAGAATGGCACAGCGGGCGGGCTCATCGTAAGGGAGCCACGTGGCCAACTGGCCGCGCGGCCAGTTGGCACAATCACGGGGCAACCATCCCGGGGCAGTTCAGTGAGACAACCGCCGCTCGACCTGTGGGGCAAGTGGAGGCAGTCACCGTGCGGGGCACCTAATTCAGCTTCGAGTCCGGCCGCGTTCTCGCTGGCGAGCGGCGAGCCGGCGAGGCGTCAGTGGGCGCTTGATACTCTCACTGAGGTCGGCTCGCTCGGTGCGGGCAGCCAGTCCGCGCATCGCGACGGCGCGCACGCCGGGCTGGCGTTGAACGGCAGCCACGCTCTCCGCGTAGCGGTCAACCGGCAGCGCGGCGGGCGCGAGAACGCCGGCGCCGTGTCACCGCCGTCATCTTCAGGAGCGAGCGAAGGGCTTCGCTCACGGCCTCGGAGTCGCGGAACGCCTTGGCGACGTCCGGATCGAGCACGACCACGTTCGCACCCTCCTTCAGCAAGCGCCGGTAGTGCTTCGCTCGGACTGCCGTGGAGTAATCGAACTCGTATTCTGGACGCAGGGCGTCTCGCACGGCCTTAGGCTTCTTCTTCATGTCGATTCCTCTCGCGGCGCGTTGCTTGTCGCGCACTGATCAACCGAACTCCGCCGCCGCGATCTGTGTGGCACACACGCTCGCATCGGGACACAACGATATCTAGATTACGAGAGCCCGGCGGTGCTGCTCAACAACGTGCTCGGGATGACGCCGGCGGTGCGCACCGGCAATTCGGTGGTCCCGGCCATCAAGGCGGCCAACTTCACGTTCTCGAGCTTGAGCGACGCGGTGTGACCGGCCGGCGGGCTGCTCCAACTGCAGTCGCCTGAAGCCCATGCCCGGTTCGAGCGGGCGCCGGTCCACCGTGGCGCGGCGAGCTAAACACCATTCCGGCGTCGATATCGCAATCGATTCCTAATGGTTTGCTTCGGCATCCCCGGGCCCCGTGCTAGAGTCAGGAATTCGGCGACCAGGTTCCTGAAGAGCTGGCCGGCCGATGGGCAGCTGCCACTCCCCAACCTGATTCCGCCACCTGCGCGTCCTGCATTGGGAGTGGTCGATGCTGCCCACCGAGAACGAATGCCGGCGCATCACACAGCGCGCGCTGAACTTCACCGCGGCGGACGACGCCTCGGTGGGGCTCTCATTCGGGCGCGGCTCCCACGCGCGCTCCACCACTCGTGAGCCCCTCGCCTCGGGCGTGACCCAGTCGGTGAGCGTCTGGGCCAGGGTCACCAAGGATGGTCGCACCGGGCGCGTCTCGCTCAACGAGACCACCGATGCGGCCCTCGAGAAGGCGATGAGGCGCGCCGAGGAGTTGGCGGCGGTGCTGCCGCCCGATCCCGAGTCCATGGGACCCATCCCCCCGCAGAAGTACCTGACCATCCGCGCCGAGGATCCCGCGACGGCCACCGCGAAGGCCGCCGATCGCATGTCGAGAGTGAGCAAGGTCCTCGGGCCCGCGGCGATGGAGAACATGGACGCCCGCGGGTTCTTCGCCGCCGGCGGCTCGGTCCAGTGCACCGCCAACAAGGCGGGCAACTTCGGCTATCACCGCGCGACCATCGGGCTGGGCCGAGGACTCCTCGTTCCGCATCAAGGACATCGACGCGGTCGGCCTCGCCGCGACCGCGCTCCGCAAGGCGCGCCAGTCCGCCAAACCGCGCCGCCTCGACCCGGGCGACTACACGGTCATCTTCGAGCCCGCGGCGGTCGCCGACCTGATCGGCTTCAACATCGCCGGCGCGCTCTCGGCGCGCGCCGTCGAGGAGGGTCGCTCCTACTTCTCGAAGCAGGGCGGCGGCTCCATGGTCGGCGAGAAGGTGTTCCACGAGTCGGTGACCATGAAGAGCGATCCGCTCGACAAGCGCCGGCCCGGCTCTCCCTGGGGCTTCGGCGGGGGCGGTGTTGGCGGCGGATTCAATGGCGGCGGTGAGGGCGGGCTCGCCAGTGCTCCCATCACCTGGGTCGAGAACGGCGTGCTCAAGAACCTCATCTACGACCGCTACTGGGCGAAGCAGGTCGGCCGCGAGCCCACGCCGGGCGCCGGCAACTTCGTGCTCGAGGGCGGCCAGGAGACGCTGGCCTCGCTGATCGCCTCGACCGAGCGCGTGTCGATTCCTCTCGCGGCGCGTTGCTTGTCGCGCACTGATCAACCGAACTCCGCCGCCGCGATCTGTGTGGCACACACGCTCGCATCGGGACACAACGATATCTAGATTACGAGAGCCCGGCGGTGCTGCTCAACAACGTGCTCGGGATGACGCCGGCGGTGCGCACCGGCAACTCGGTGGTCCCGGCCATCAAGGCGGCCAACTTCACGTTTTCGAGCTTGAGCGACGCAGTGTAGTGTAGCGGCGTGAAGCTCACGCCCCCGGTCGAGCTGGTCTCGCCGCCCGACCCTGCGGCGTGGGATGCGCTGGTCAACGAGGCGGACGACGCCACCGTCTTCCACACCTCCTCGTGGGCCCGGCTCTGGATCACCGAGTGGCCCGGCGCCCGCTGGGAGGCGGTGGTCCTGCCCGAAGGCGAGGCGTACGCGGGCGCCCTGGGCCTGATCATCCGCGACGGCCCGCTCGGCCGGCAGGTGCTGGCCATGCCGTACGGCACCTACAGCGGCCCGATCGTGCGCCGCGACCACCCCGACCCCGCCCAGGTCCGCCGCCAGCTGCTCGAAGGCTACGCCCAGTTGGTGCGCCACGCCTGGGTGATGGTCTCGGAGCTGGCGTGGTACCAGGGCCGCCGCGACGAGCTGCCCGCCGACCTGATCGCCGCCGAAGGCTTCACCCACGTGCGCCCGCTCGGTCCCGACTTCGCCGCCCTGCTCGCGGCCCTCCCCCACTCGGTGCGCTCGCGGGTGCGCCAGGCCGAGGAGGCCGGCCTCACCGTGCGCCGCATCACGGACGTGCGCGACGTGCGGCACTACCACGCGCTCGCGGTGCGCACGGTGCGGCGGCGCGGCGGGGTGCCCAAGCCGCTCTCGCTCTACCAGCGCATCTTCCGCAACCTCGGGCCCGCCGGGCTCGCGCGCTACGACCTGGTCGAGCACCTGGGTCGGCCCATCGGCGGCAGCCTCCACTTCACCTATCGCGGGGTCGCGACCAACTGGCTCACGGTCGCGGACGAGCGCGCCCTCGACCTGCGGCCGGTCCACGCGATCATGGCCGAGGTGATGCGCGACCTGTGCGCGGGCGGATACCACGAGTACAACCTGGGCGGCTCGCCCCCCGACGCGGAGGGCCTGATCCACTTCAAGGAGGACTGGGGCGGCACGCGGCGGCTGGTGCTCGACGTGCAGCACCGGAGCCTCCTGCACCGCTTCCTGCGCGGGGAGCTGCCGCCACCGTCGCCGCAGGGCCCCGCGGCGCCGCCAGGGCCGCCGCCCGCGAGACCACCGGAGTCGCCGCCGCCACGGAGTTAGTGCGCCCGGCCGGGCGTTCGTCTAGACTTTGGGGCCGAGTGCCTCCCATGCGCGCCCTTCGCCCGACCTGCCCGCGCACCGCACGACGCCTGGCCACCGCATGGGCCGTCGCGTTCTCGGCGTGGCTGGCCGGACCCGGCGCGGCCGCGCCGCCGCCGCGCTCCCCTTCCGCCGACCGCATCCGCCTGGCCGCCGGATACGCGCTCGATCCGTCGCTGCCCGAGCCCACGCCGGCATCCGGGAATGGAACACCCGCCGTGGTCGCCGGCGCGCGCGCGCTGCTCGTCCACTACGGCGCGGCCGATCCGGCCGACGCCCGGGCCGCCATCGCGGCCGCCGGGGGCCGGATCGTTGCCGCCATCGCCGACCACGCCTTCCTGGTCCGCGTCCCGGCCGGCCGCGTCATCGCGCCCGGCGGCCCGCTCGACTGGAACGCGCCCTACCGGCCGGCCTACAAGCTGGCACCGGCGCTCGCGCGGCTCGCCGGCGCCTCGCTCACGCTGAACGTGCGGCTCTTCGCCGATGGCGACCTCGCCCCCGTCGCGAGCGCGGTGGCGAGCCTGGGCGGCCAGGTCCTGCTCACCAGCGACAACGGCATCAACCGGCTCCTGCGCGTGTCCCTGCCCCGCGCGGCGCTGGGCGCCCTCGCCGCCCGGGACGAGGTGGCGTGGATCGAGCCCCATCGGCAGGCCGTGCCCGCCAACGACCGCGTGCAGTGGGTGGTGCAGAGCGGGGTGAACGGCGACCGGCGGCTGTGGGACATGGGGCTCCACGGCGAGGGGCAGTTCGTGAGCATCACCGACTCCGGCATCGACATGGGCCACGAGATGTTCATCGACGCGGCGCAGCCGGTCTTCGCGTTCAGTGACCAACCCGGGCACCGCAAGGTGATCCACTACGGCAAGGGCTCGCTCAATCCCAACGTGACGTTCGGCGACCACTTCGGCGCCGGCTTCCACGGGACGCACGTCGCCTCGACCATCGCCGGCAGCGTCGAGCCGCTGGGCAGCCGGCCCTACGACGGCGTGGCGCGCAGCGCCAAGATCTGGTTCGAGGACCTCTCGGGCCCGACCCTGCTCAACGGCATGGATCCGTTCCCCGACTTGAACGACCTCTTCCAGGTCGCCTGGGACGGCAGCGGCTCCGGCACGCCGCACGTGTCGTGCAACGCCTGGGGCTATCCCACCGACGGGGCCTACACGCTCGATGCGATGGAAGTGGACCAGTTCATGTGGGGGCATCCGGACTTCCTCATCTTCTTCTCCAACGGCGACGCGGGCCCCGCCGGGCGCGTGGGCTCGCCGGCCTCCGCCAAGAACTGTGTGAGCGTCAGCGCCACCGGCAACGGCCTGGACGAGAACCTCTATTACGCCCCGTCCAGCCCCGGCCCCACCGACGACGGGCGGCGCAAGCCGACGCTGGTGGCCCCCGGCGACGGCGTCACCTCGGCCGACCAGGGCCCGGCCGGCTACCTCACCGTCTCGGGCACCTCGACCGCGACCGCGGCGGCGGTGGGGGCCGCGACGCTGGTGCGCCAGTACTGTCTGGACGGCTGGTATCCGACGCGCACCCACGTCCCGACGAACTCCTTCTGGCCGAGTGCCGCGCTCCTCAAGGCGATGCTGATCGCCTCGGCCGACCGGTCGCTCGCCGGCCACTTAGCCCCCGACGACCAGATCGGCTACGGGCGCGTGAACGCCTCCAACGTCTGCTTCTTCGACGGCGATCCGCGCCACGCGCTGCTGGTGGACGAGGTCTTAGGCCTCGCGCAGGGCCAGGCGAAGGAGTACCCGGTCACGCTGCAGAACGGCAGGACGCCGCTCAAGGTGGTCCTGTGCTGGACCGACTATCCCGGCGATCCGGCGTCGGCCGTCCAGCTGGTCAACGACCTCGACCTCACGGTGCGGCGCGGGACCGAGGTCTTCCGCGGGAACGTCTACGCGCGCGGCGTCTCGGTGACCGGCGGCAGCGCCGACCGGCGCAACGTCGAGGAGACCGTCCGCATCGCCTGCCCGGGCCCCGGCACCTGGACGGTGCGGGTCGAGGCGCACGCGGTCGCCTTCGGGCCGCAGCCCTTCGGCCTGTGCGTCACGGTGGACGACTCGCCCGTGACCAGCATCGCCGCCGCGCCGGCGCCGGCGCCGCCGGCGCTGGCGCTGGCGCTGAGCGGCCCGGTCCCCGCGGTCGGGCACTCGGACTTCCGGCTCACGCTCCCGACCGCCGGCGCCGTCGAGCTCTCGGTCTACGACCTCGAGGGACGGCGGGTGCGCACGCTGCTGGACGCCTCCCTGCCCGCCGGGACGCATCCGGGCGTGTGGGACGGGACCGACGCTTCGGGGCGGCCGGTCGGGCCGGGCGTCTACTGGTACCGGCTCATCGCCGGGGCATCATCGCTGGCGCGGCGGATCGTGCTGCTGAGGTAGCCCGCCGGGCAGCCGGAACCGGACCAGGGCGAAGCGGCGCGTGCGCACGTCGTATTCGAGATACGACCGCTCCGACATCGCCGCCAGCCATTCGTAGACGTATCCCTCGTCGAGCCCGGTGCGTGCCGCCAGCTCCGGGCAGGTCTCGGGACCGTGGTTGGCCAGCTCCTCGAAGAGACCCAGCCGGGTTCCCAGCTCGGCCAGCACGAGCTCGATCCGGCTGTGACGATCACGGTCGTGGCGCTGGGTGAGCCGATCGTTCGCCTGCCCTCCATCTACGCTCTCGTGCGTGGTCATCCCCGGATCCTCCGGCGGCCTGGTGGGTGCTGCGAACACGGCGGGAGGATGCGACGCCGCGCTTGAGCGCGGCTTGAGTCGCCGGGGCGCGGGAGGCCTGGCGGCGTCGGTCGCGGCGGTATCTCACGGCCCCGATGCCGGATACGGGAGCCCGGACGCCGGACCCCTCATCCCAGCCGCTTCACCTCGCGATGCCGGAAGCAGGTGGTGGTGTGGTCGTTCACCAGGCCGCACGCCTGCATGAACGCGTAGCAGATGGTCGAGCCCACGAACGTGAACCCGCGGCGCTTGAGGTCCTTGCTCATCGCGTCGGACTCGGGGGTGCGGGTGGGGATCTCGCGATGGTGCGTCCAGGCGTTCTGCCGCGGCGCGCCGCCCACGAAGGCCCAGACGTACCGGTCGAAGCTCCCGTGCTCGCGCTGGGCCGCGAGGAACGCGCGCGCGTTGCCGATCGCGGAGGCGATCTTGAGCCGGTTGCGGACGATGCCGGCGTCGGCGAGCAACGCCCGCACCTTGCGCGCGTCGTAGGCGGCCACGCGGCGCGGATCGAACCGGTCGAAGGCGCGCCGGTAGGCGGCGCGCTTGTTGAGGATGGTCTCCCACGAGAGCCCGGCCTGCGCCCCCTCGAGGACCAGCATCTCGAACAGCATCCGGTCGTCGTGGACCGGCACCCCCCACTGCTCGTCGTGGTAGGCCAGGTAGAGCGGCTTGCCGGGCGGCGCCCAGGCGCAACGCGTGCGTGAACGGCCTGGCATCTAGCTGTCCTCCCGGTTGAGCGGGCGCGCGCGGATGCCGTGCAGCAGGAGCGGGTGCAGGAGGGCCAGGACCACGACCTCGAAGCCGAGGAGCCACCAGAACCAGTGGTTCTTCTCGGCAATGATCGCGAGCCCGGCGAAGATCGCGAGCCAGACCGCGCCGACGAACATCATCGCCGAAGAGTCCGCCGGCCAAGGACAAGGTGGGAAGCGCCACCAGCGCCGGGAGGGCGATCGACAACCCGCTGCGGTCGCTCAGCCCGAACCACAGCGTGAGCCCGGAGACCAGCACGCAAGGGAGCACCAGGATCACGAGCGTCGCCTTGCGGACGCCGTGGAAGAGGGACGCCGTGCCGGTGAGCGGCGTGTAGCGGAAGAGGTCGGCCGCCGCGAACTGCGGGCTCATCTTGAGCGTCATCATCGCCGAGGCGGGCAGCGTGCTGGCGATGAACAGGCTCATGAGCGGCCCGAAGCGCGGCCCGGTCTTGCGGTCGATGATCGCGATCACCACCAGCACCAGGAACGAGGCGAGCTGCGGGTAGAGGCGCATGCGCATGTCCCGGTCGCGCGTCAGGTACGCGGAGGCGAGACGGAACGCACCGCGCTCGATCGGATCCCGGAGCCAGAAGCGCAGCAGCGCATCGAGGCGCAGACCGCGCCCGCGACGGGCGGCCGTGGCGGGCGCATCCTCGGCCGCCGGCGCCGGGGTCTCGCTGAGCGAGGAGACCTGACGCGCGTAGTCCGCGGCCAGATACCGGAGCGCCGCCCAGGCCAGCACCGGCGTCGCGATCAAGGGGATGGTCGCGAGCACCAGCATCCGCGGGCTGGCACCTTCGCCGGTCATGACCTGCGAGAGGGCCGCGAACCAGGTCGGCGGCAGCGCCAGCAGCAGCGGGTTGGCCGCCTCGATGTGGAATCCCTGCATGCGGTCCATGAGCCGCGGTACCAGCTGATAGGCCATGACGAGCATCGCCGTGACGCCCACCTGGGTCCACGAGGCGACAGTGTCGAACGTGCGGCGGCTCACGAAGCGAGCCATCACACCGTAGGCGAACACGATGACCGCGGCGCAGAAGGGGACCAGCAGCAGCAGCGTCACCAGGTGCGCGAGCGGGAACCACGGCTTGGCACCGGTGACGGCGAGCCCCGTGAACATCGGCACCAGGTTGATCGCGAGCCCCAGGATCAGCGCCAGGAGGAGGAGGCTCAGCGAGCGGGCCAGCAGCAGGGTGCGCGGGTGGATGGGGCGGTGGCCGAGGATGTCGTTGTCGCGCGCGTCGAACATGAGCGTGCTCGACTCCACGACCAGGGTCATGCCCGCCGCCAGGAAGGTGAACGCCCAGATGATCATGCTGTAGCTGAAGACGTCGGGATGGATGAACGCCAGCATGCCGAGCACGATCCCGAGCACACCGTACATGACCACCAGGAAGATGAGCCCGCGCGGCTTGCCGCTGCGGCCCGCCATCATCCGCCCGCGCATCGAGCGGAGCATGGTGGTCTTGAGGATGGCCCGCACCTGCGCCCGATCGGGGACGGGATACCGGCCCGCGCCCGCCCCCGCGACCGGGTCCACGACGGGGGTCGCCGGGGTAGCGTTCACTGCGAGAGCGCGCGGGCGAACTCCTCGGCCCGCGCCAGGAGGTTCTCGGTGGCGGTGAGCTTGTTGAACACGCCCTCCAGCGTCGGCTCACCCGCCTGCTCGCGCAGCTGCTGCGTGGTGCCGTCGGCGACGATGCGCCCCTCGTGGATGATGACCACGCGCTCGCACACCCGCTCGACCACGTCCAGGATGTGCGAGCAGTAGACGATGGTCTTGCCGTCGCGCGCGAGCGAGGTGATGAGGGTCTTGAAGGAGAGCGCGGCGTTGGCGTCGAGGCCGTTGAGCGGCTCGTCGAAGAACACCACCTTGGGATGGTGCAGCAGCGCGGAGGTGATGACGACCTTCTGGCGCATCCCCTTGGAGAAGGCCGAGAGCGGCTTGCCGCCGAGGTCGCCCGGCGCCAGGTCGAAGAAGGCGGCGAAGCGGGCGATGCGCTGGTCCGCCTCGGCCTCGGGGATGTGATAGAGCGCCGCCACGAAGCGCAGGTATTCCATCGCGGTGAGCGCCTCGAAGAGCGCACCCGATTCGGGCACGTAGCCGACGTTCCGCTTCACCTCCAGCGGGTCGCGCACGATGTCGTGCCCCTCGACCTCGGCGGTGCCCGAGGTGGGCAGCAGCATCCCGGTCAGCATCTTGATGGTCGTCGACTTCCCGGCGCCGTTGGGGCCGAGCAGGCCGACCAACTGGCCGGTCGGGATCTCGAGGTCCAGCCCGCGCACCGCCTGCTGCGCGCCGTAGGATTTGGAGAGCTGCTGGAGTCGGATCATCCGCGTACGGTACCACGGCCCGTGTTAGGGTCGCCGGTATTCCGTGCCCGGGAAGCGGATCTCCACCCGGAGCGTCTGCGGCTGGCCCAACCAGGAGAACGACCATGGCAACCCGGAATCGTGTACGACGGCTCATGGGCGGGATGCTCACCATGGTGGTCGTCGTGTTGCTGACGGGTGCCGCGGCCCCCACCTCGCCGCTGGCCAAGTACCAGGCCGCGGAGAAGCTGGTGGCCAGGCACATCGCCACCTTCGACACCCTCGACTACACCGTCTTCACGCACCAGCAGTGGGAGCGGCTGCACGAAAGTCACTCCGCGGACGTGACCGTGCACTGGCCCGATGGCCACGCGACCCACGGCATCACCAAGCACATCGAGGATCTCAAGGCCATGTTCGTCTACGCGCCGGACACGCGGATCGAGGTCCACTCGGTCAAGATCGGCTCGGGGGAATGGACGAGCGTGATCGGCATCATGGAGGGCACCTTCACGCAGCCGCTGCCCACGGGCGACGGCAAGTCGATCCCGCCCACCGGGAAAGCGTTCAAGATCACCATGTGCACGGTGGGCCACTGGAAGGGCGGGGTCATGGACGAGGAGTACCTGTTCTGGGACAACCAGACGTTCATGAAGCAGATCGGACTCGCCCCGTAACCCTCAACGCCCCGCCCGTGGAGGCATGGCCATGGCAGGTCCCGACCCGCACGCTGCCCCGAAACTCCGCGTGCTCGTGTTCGCGGGGTCGCTCCGCGCCGAGTCGCTGAACCGCAAGCTCGCGGCCCTCGCCGCCCGGCACGCCGCGGCCCTCGGCGCCACGGTCGATCTCGTCTCGCTGCGCGATCTCGACGTGCCGTCGTACGACGCCGACCGCGAGGCGGCGGAAGGCATCCCGCCCGGCGCCCAGGAGCTGCGGCGGCGGCTCACCGAGAGCGACGCGTTCATCATCGCCTCGCCGGAGCACAACGCCTCGATGCCCGGCCACCTCAAGAACCTGATCGACTGGACGTCCCGATTCCGCCCGCAGCCGTTCGACGGGCGCCATGGCCTGCTGCTCTCCGCCTCCCCGTCGATGGCCGGCGGCAATCGCGGGCTGTGGGCCCTGCGGGTCCCGCTCGAGCACCTGGGCGCCCGCGTCTTCCCCGACATGTTCTCGCTGGCGATGGCCCACAAGGCCTTCGCCGGCGACGACATCGCCGAGCCGGCACTGCGCGGGCGGTTCGAGAAGTGCGTCGCCGCGTTCCTCTCGCTGGCCGAGGCGGCCAAACACTACCCCTGCATCAAGCGGGCGTGGGTCGAGTTCCTGGGCGAGCCGGCGGGGGCGGGCGCGGATCGCGTCGATCCGCTGCCGTAGTCCCCCTCCTCCGCCCGGCACCGAGGCGGCCTGCCCGCTTCGGCGTTGGCACCGGCCGTGCCGCCGCCCTCGACCTTGCGCGTTCGATATAGTACAATATCAATGATACTAAACACCGCTCACAGACGCCATCGTTGATAGCCCAGATGGTGGTGCGGGTCCGGCGCCCCGGCATCCGCATCATCATGGTCGAGAGAGGCCACCTTCATGAGCCGCGAGGCTCCCGTCAGCGTTCTCCACGACACCATCGCGGACCATGCCGCGGCGCGCGCCTGGCGCACGCTCCACCCGGCGCACCCCGAGCCCGAGATGCTCGAGGTCTGGAGGGAGAACCTCAAGCCGGCCCCGGCATCGATATATCGGCTGATCTTCAGCACCGGAACGCCGCGGGTCGTCTATGCCAAGCGGTCGCCCGACCTGTCGGTGGAGCGTACGATGTATGAGTCCGTCCTGCCAAAGCTCCCGATCAAGTCCCCGATCTACTACGGATTCCTCGAAGACCCCGAGGGGATGTGCTGGATCTTCCTTGAAGACGTAGGCAGCGAACGATTGTCGCCGCGGGACCCGACCCATCGCGCCCTGGCGGCGCGATGGGTCGCGCAGCTCCATCTGCACGGCGCTCGGATCGAGGCGGCCTCGTGTCTGCCGGCCGCCGGAGCGGAGCGCTACCTCGGGCATCTGCGGGCGTCGCGCGAGCGCATCGGGCGGAGCCTCGATCACCCCGCCATGAGCCCGGAGCAGCGCGAGGCGCTCGCGGCGGTCGTGGCGCTCCAGGATCACCTGGAGTCGCGCTGGGATGGGATCGTCCGGCGCTGTCGGCAGCTGCCGGTGACGGTCGTGCATGGCGACCTTCGCCCCAAGAATCTCCGCGTCCGCGCCGAGCCGCCGGGCGTCGCGCTCTACGGGCTCGACTGGGAGACCGCCGGATGGGGCGTTGCGGCCCCGGATCTGGCGCCGGTCGGCGGGCGTGACCTGACGATGCAGATCGACACCGAGGTGTACCGGTCCGCCGTGTGCACGGCCTGGCCCCAGCTCGACGCGGTGTCGCTCCGCGGCCTGTCGCTGCTGGGTCACATCTTCCGCAGTCTCGCCGGGATGGACTGGGAGTCCCTCGACTTGGACTCCGGGGTTCCCGAGTACTTCAGCCGACCGGTCGCCTCGCTGCGGGTGATCGCCGACTCGGTCTCGCGCGGATTGGGATCCGACGCCGCGGAGTGGCTCACGTGATCGAGCGCCTCCCATCGGCCTTGGCGGGTTCCGGGGAGCCCGGCCTGCCCGAGCTGCGCCAGACGCTCGATGAGGCGCTCGGCGGGTCGTTCGCGGCCTCGGCGCTGCTGCAGGAGGAACGCCTCAAGTCCCGGGTCTATCGGCTCACGTTCGCGGTGCCCCAGGGCGTCCTCTCCGTCATCGTCAAGCGGCTGAGCCCGGCTCAGGCGGTGCGCAACGAACTCGTGGCGACGCGCTGGCTGCCCGCCGTGGGCCTGGGCGGGAACGGGCCGGGCCTGCTCGGCATCGCCGGGGTCCGATCGGGCGAGTGCGTCTGGCACGTCTACGAGGACCTCGGCGATACCGCGATCGCGGCCCGGCGGGCCGACGCCGGGTGCGCGGCCGTGCCCGCGGCCGCGCGCCTCATCGCCCAGCTCCACTCCCGGTTCGCCTCGCATCCCCTGCTCGCGGAATGCCGGCAACACGCCGAGCATCTCGACATCTCCTGCTTCGCTTCGAACGTGCACGACGCGATCCGCAGCCTCCAGGCCATGCGCCCGGCGGACCGCGCGCTGTCGGCGGAGGAGGAGGCGCTGCGGGACCGGCTGGTGGCGCGGCTCGTGCCGCTCCGCGACGACGTGCCCCGCCGCGCTCACGCGCTCGCCGCATGGGGTGGCCCCGAGACCCTCCTCCACGGCGACCTCTGGACGAGCAATGCGTTGGCGATGCCCGCGGCCGACGGATACCGAGTGCGCCTCATCGACTGGGATCACGCCGGCGTCGGACCGGCGAGCTACGACCTTTCGACCTTCCTGCTCCGCTTTCCGGTCGCGCAGCGGCGCCGGGTCCTCGATCTCTACGCCGCGTCCATCGAGGGTGACGGCTGGCGGCTGCCGGGCCGGCCGGAGCTCAACCTGCTGTTCGAGACCGCCGAGCTGGCCCGCTATGCGAACCGGGCGATCTGGCCCGCGCTCGCGATCACGCGCGAAGGGGCAGCCTGGGGCGCAACGGAATTGGCCGAGGTGGACAGCTGGTTCGAGGCGCTGGAGCCGGTGCTGCCCGAGGAGCCGGCATCCGGCGTGCGGGCGGTGGCGCGGCCATGAGCGAGGCACCCATCGTCAACGCCGACGACTTTCGCGCGAGCCCCTGGGTGAATCGCGGCATCCTCGCGGCTCACCGGCGGGGGATCGTCACCCACATCCTCGAGGTGGCTCTGTGATGACGTCCCAACCTTCGCGACCGCGCGCGCAAGCGCGGCCCCGGTGCGGGGCCCCGGCACCGTGGACCCGTGTCTACCTCGCCGCGGCCTGTCTCGCCCTCGGCTCGGCGCCCGCGCTGGCCACCCCGCCCGCGCCCGCCCCGGGCGCCCACGCCTCGGGCGCCTTCATCGGCCCGCCCGCGCCTGCCTCCGGCGCCTTCATCGGCCCGCCCGCGCGCGCCTCCGGCGCCTTGACCCGCCCACCCATCCGGGCGGTGCGCCTCACCGGCGACATCACCATCGACGGCGCGCTGACCGAGCCGGTATGGCAGTGCGACAACGCGTGCACAGCCATGGTCGAGCGGATCCCGATCGAGGGTGTGCCCGCCGCCCAGCGCACCGAGGTGCGGGTGGCCTACGACGATCACGCGATCTACATCGGGGCGCGAATGTACGACACGGCGCCGGACTCGATCGTCGCCCGGCTGGGGCGCCGCGACGATTCCGTTGCCTCGGACGAGTTCGCCGTCTACCTGGATCCCTATCACGATCGGCGCAGCGGCTACTTCTTCGTGATCAACGCCGCGGGTGCGCTCTCCGACGGCACGCTTTCCAACGACGTGAGCAGCGACAAGTCCTGGGACGGGGTCTGGGAGGGCCGGGCGCGGATCGATGCTCAGGGTTGGACGGCCGAGATGAAGATCCCCTGCGCGCAACTGCGCTTCGATCGCGCGGGCGAGTTCGTCTGGGGGATCGACTTCCGGCGCACCGTGACGCGCCGGCGCGAGGAGGACTGGATCGTCTATCGGCCCCGCAAGGAGAGCGGGTTCGTCTCCCGCTTCCCCGATCTGGTGGGCGAGGACCGCATCGCGGCGGCGAGGCCCCTCGAAGTCTGGCCCTACCTGACGGCCAAGGGCGAATACTTGCAACACGCCCCGCTCGACCCGTTCAACCACGGCTCGCGGCTGCGTCGCAATGGTGGCGCGGATCTGCATGCCGGGCTGGGAAGCCGCATGAGCCTCAACGCGACCTTCAACCCCGATTTCGGTCAGGTCGAGGTCGATCCCGACGCCGTCAACCTGACCGACGTCGAGACGTTCCTCGAGGAGAAGCGTCCCTTCTTCGTGGATGGGGCGTCGATGTTCGAGTTCGGCCAGCAGGGCGCCGGCGACTATTGGAACTATCGTTGGGAGGACCCGCTGTTCTTCTACGGCCGCCGCATCGGCCGGGAGCCGGAGGCCGAGGTGCCCGACGCCGACTACCAGGACGTCCCCGCCGCCGCCCGCATCCTGGCCGCCGCGAAGCTGAGCGGCAACCTTTCGCCCACCTGGAGCCTCGGCACGCTGCACGCCGTCACCGACCGCGTGATGGCCCGGCTGGCGACCGGCGACTCGAGCTGGCGGGCGGAGGTCGAGCCGGCCACCTACTACGGGGCGCTGCGGACGCAGCGGGTGACCTCGGATCGTCGGGTCGGGATCGGGTTCCTGGGCACCTCCACGGTGCGCTCCAGGGACGGGGTGGGGTTGCGGGACCAGCTCAACGACGCCGCCTTCCTGGGCGGGCTGGATGGCTGGTGGTTCCTCGACCGAAGCCGGACCTGGGTGCTTTCGGGCTGGTCCGCGGCGACTCGCGTCCAGGGGGATCGCCAGCGCATGATCGGGGTTCAGCAGAGCTCCGCGCACTACTTCCAGCGACCCGACGCGGGGTACCTCGGGGTCGACTCCACCGCCACGTCGCTCACCGGTTTCGGGCACCGTTACTCGCTCAACAAGCAGAAGGGCGCCACCCAGTTCAACGCGGCGGTCGGATGGCTCACACCGCGGTTCGAGGTCAACGACCTCGGCTACCAGCCGCAGGCCGACCTGGTGAACGCGCACATCGGCAGCGGATACCGGTGGACTCGCCCCGGGGCGGTGCGGAGGTACCAGACCGTGCGGCTCGCCCTCTTCGGCGCCTGGGACAACGGCGGCGACGCCCTGACGCGCGGCGCGCAGGCATCGGGCTACACCGAGCTCAACAACGGCTACTCCATGAACTACTACGTCTCCGGAACGCTCCGGGGCCTCAATAACCGGCGCACCCAGGGGGGCCCGCTCACGCTGCAGCCGGCGTCCTGGTCCCTGGGCGCGGACCTCGGAACGGACCCCCAGCGCGCGCTCTTCTACTATGCCGGCTTCGCGGCCTCCCATTCGCAGTCCGGGTCATGGAGCATCGAGGCCTACCCGGCGATCGAATGGAAGCCGAGCGCGGCCTTCAGCCTCAAGTTCAGCCCGTTCTGGGAGCGGCTCCGCGACGACACGCAGTTCCTCGAGATGAAGGACGACACGACCGCCACGGGGACCTTCGGCCGCCGCTATCTGTTCGCGGCGCTCGACGAGGTCACGGTGTCGGCCAAATTCCGGATCAACTGGACGTTCACCCCCCGGCTCAGCCTGCAGAGCTACATCCAGCCGTTCATGTCCTCGGCGGGCTATCGCAACTTCAGGTCCCTCGCCCGCGCCCGCAGCTACGACTTCACGCCGTTCGACTACGGGCCAGGGCCGGACTTCACCGAGCGCTCGGTCAAGGGGGACGCGGTGCTGCGCTGGGAGTGGCGGCCCGGCTCGGCGCTGTTCCTGGTGTGGACGCAGCAGCGCTCCGAGTCCCTGCCGGTGGGAGGGTCCGGCTTCCACCCCGACTTCCAGCGCCTGGCCGGGCTTCACCCCGACAACGTGTACCTGGTGAAGCTCTCCTACTACTTCACGCCGTGACCTGGGACGGCCGCGGCCGACCCGCTTCAATCGGGTCCCGTCGGCCGAGGGGTGATCGTGCGGGGCCGAACAGCAGGCCCCGCGTGGTGCCAATCCGGCGTAGGCGATGTTCTCGGCCACGACTCTATACTCCTTACTATACAATGCCAACCGCAACTGACTATAATACTCCATAACCACCCGCATTCGACATATCGTGCCATGACACCCCGTCCCTCAGAACGCAGGAAGCGGACCCCGCCTCAGCCTTGGCCGGAGAGTCCACGGGCCCTGCGCGTGCTGGTTGCGGGCGGCGCGGGGATGATCGGGTCGCACCTCTGTGACTATCTCCTGGCGCGCGGCCACGAGGTCATCTGCCTCGACAACCTGGTCACCGGCCGCCTCGCGAATCTCACTGCATCGCTGGCCCACCCGCGATTCTGCTTCGTCCAACACGATGTGATCCTCGAGCTGCCGCCCTTCCCCCGCCTCGACCACGTCTATCACCTCGCGAGCCCCGCCAGCCCGCCGGGATACACGCGCGTCCCCATCGAGACCTTGCGGGTGAACGGCGAGGGCACGCGGCGCCTGCTCGAGCTGACGCACCGCCACGGTGCGCGCATGCTGTACTCGAGCACCTCGCAGACCTATGGCGACCCGCTCGAGCATCCGCAATCTGAGGAGTACCGGGGCAACGTCAGTTGTACGGGGCCACGCTCGATGTATGACGAGGCCAAGCGTTATGGTGAGGCCCTGACGGTGGCCTACGTGCGGCACCATGGCGTCGATGCGCGGGTGGTGCGCATCTTCAACACGTATGGCCCACGATCCGATCCGGAGGACGGCCGTCTGGTCGTCAACCTGATCACCCAAGCGCTGCGCCGCCGGCCGATGACGGTCTATGGCAACGGTACGCAGACGCGCTCGCTCTGCTATGTTACCGACTTGGTCGACGGCTTGGTCCGAGCGATGGATGCGCCGGGCACCAAGGGGGAGGTTATCAACCTCGGGAGCCCCGAAGAGCACACGGTGCTCGAGTTCGCCCAGATGCTGCGCGAGATGACCGGATCGGACTCGGAGCTCCTGTTCACTGAGCCCGCGGTGGGTGACGACCCGCACGTGCGCTGCCCGGAGATCCGCAAGGCGCGTGCCTTGCTGGGATGGGAGCCGCAGATCGGCGTCCGCGAGGGGTTTCTGCGGACCATCGACTATTTCCGCGCGGAGCTCGGCGTCACGCCGGCTCCGGCCGTGCCGCACCCGGCGAGCGACGGCAACCGCCCGGGGGAGCCCGACCCCGGGCCCTCTACTCCCCGCTCATCTGCACCAGCGCCGGCGGGACGACGCCCTGCGCCTGGGCGGCCTTCGCCACCTTGACCGGGATGATCTTGGCGAACGCCTCGTCGTAGCGCCAGCGCTGCCACTCGCCCGCCAGGCGCACGGTGATGTGCTCGCCCTCGACGCGCACCGGGAGCCCGCGCCGCCGTGACTCGCGCGCGACGAACGGCCCCAGCTCCTTCGCCCACTCGTCGGGCGAGATGGCGGTGAGCACGTTGCCGTGGTACTGGGCCGGGTCGAGCGCCACCTGCGGGTCGAAGACGAACACGCGCCCGGCGGCCGCCCCCGACATGAAGAACTTGCCGCCGTAGGGCTTGGGCTTGAGCGTGAGCTCGCCGCGGGCGTCGGGCTTCTCGAAGCCCATCACCACGTGGAGCGAGTTGTCGCCGCCCGACATGAGGTATTCGAACGCGTACTCGTTGGGCGAGCCGAAGTGGATGGTCTTGAACCCGGGTGCCGCCGTCTTGCCGTCGGCGAGCGTGACCTTGTTCTGCCCGGCGACCGCGAAGCGCGAGCCGGAGTTCCAGAGGCTCACGGTGGCGCCGTGCGCGGCGTAGGTGTTGGTGTTGAGGCCGTCCTGCAGCACGAACAGGTAGCCCGAGTCGGCCTTCATGCCCCAGTGGCTCTGACCCTGGCCGTAGGCGAAGATCTCGGCACCCTCGAGCAGCGCCCCCCAGAAGTCGCCGAACTCGCGCCCGTAGAGCTCGATCACCACCCCGCGGGCCGCGGCGCCGTCCTCGCCCGCCAGGTTGGTGCCCAGGTAGCGCGGGCCGCCCGAGAAGCCGTAGCCCACCAGATGCCGCCAGCCCATCCGCACCGCCTCGCTCACCAGCCGCGAGGCGGAGTCGAGCTTGAACGACTCGCCCACGAAGCCGCCGAAGTCGATCACCAGCACGTCGCGCCCGGCATCGCCGGGCGGGGCCAGGTCGTCGCGGGTGCGCAGCGAGAGGCGCCCGTGCCGCCCGCCGCCGGAGGGCGGATCGCTCAGCACCGCGTGGAGCGGCGGCACGGCGTCGAGCAACCGCACGATGCCGCCCTCGGCCGCGCCCTCGGCGGTCCGGCCGCCGTCGGTCAGGTATTCCATGCTCGAGAGCGACTTGCCGCCGAGGTCGGCGAAGGCGAGCCGCTTGCGCAACTCGGTCAGGACCCGCAGCGCCACCGCGCGCCGCGCCTCGCCGTCGGCGGCGAAGGCGGGCAGCGTCT
>VBPB01000117.1 GCA_005893365.1 Candidatus Eiseniibacteriota bacterium | reverse complement strand
GCGGCCCAGTGCACGCTCAAGGAGGACGCGGCCCAGAAGGTCGAGCGGCTGCTGCGCAAGGCGGCGGCCGCGTGTCTGCTCAGCACGCGCATCGGCGGCGAGTTCGACGGCATCGTCACCGGCGCCTCGGACAAGGGCACCTGGGTGCGCATCTTCACCCCGCCCGCCGAGGGGCGGGTCGAGAGCGGGGCGCAGGGGCTCGACGTCGGCGACAAGGTGCGGGTGCGGCTCCAGCACACCGATCCCGAGCGCGGCTTCATCGACTTCGCCCGCGTGGGCCCGGCCGCCACCGCCCCGCGACGGCATTGACGCACACGCCGCCCCCGGACCCGGACCGCGCGATCGAGCGCGTCGAGGCCCCCGGCGTCCGCTGGCACGCCGAGCCCGACCGCGAGACGCTGGCCCGGGTCGCCGCGGCCAGCATCCTCGCCGCCGCCGCGGACGCCATCCGGTCGCGCGGCCGGTTCCTGCTGGTGCTCGCGGGCGGCGAGACGCCGCGCGCGGCCTACACGCGGCTCGCCGCGGCCCGCGCCGACTGGAGCGCCTGGCACATCTATTACGGCGACGAGCGCTGCCTGCCCGCGGACGATCCCGCGCGCAACGCGCGCATGGCGGGCGAGACCTGGCTCGACCACGTGGCGATCCCGGCCGCGCAGTGCCATCCGATCCCGGCGGAGCAGGGCGCCGAGCCCGCGGCGCGCGCGTACCGGGAGACGCTGCGGGCGGTGGGCGCGTTCGATCTGGTCCTGCTCGGCCTCGGCGAGGACGGCCACACCGCGAGCCTCTTCCCCGGCCACGACGGGGGCGTGGCGCCCGATGCCCCCGATGCGCTGGCGGTGGTCGACGCCCCCAAGCCCCCGGCCGAGCGCGTCTCGCTCTCCGCGGCGCGGCTGAGTCGCGCGCGCCAGGTCATCGTCCTGGTCGCCGGCGAGTCCAAGCGCGACGCGGTCGCCCGCTGGCGCGCGGGAGCGACCATCCCCGCGGCCGCGATCACGCCGGCCGCGGGCGTCGACGTCCTGGTGGAGTCGGGGCTGCTGGCGCGGGAGCCTTCAGCCGGCTGAAGCGTAGTCGTGCGCCATGCCCGCCGTGCCGGCGCTCGCGACGGAGGCTGCGCCGGCGAGGGACGAGGTTCGATCGGGACCCGCCACGGATCGGTGGATACGCGCACCTCTCGGTCGGAAGTAGGACAACGCGACCCGCACCCGCTGCTCGAGCGGGGCGTCGGGGAATGACCTCGTTCGCCTTGGCGCGCGCTTCGGCCGCATTCGCCTGAGCCTTGGCTTCCGCCTCGGCACGGACTCGCGCCTCGGCCTCGGTGAGCGCCGCCGCCCGCCGGTCGGCCGCGGCGCGCTGCGCCGCCTCCCGCTTCTCGTCCATGAAGTCGGCCCCGAACACGCGCTCTGCCTCGAACTGGTTGTGGGCGCGACAGCGGATGCGAATGCCCGCCACCGTCGCCTCACCGCCGCGGGCGAATGCCTCGATGTGATCG
>VBPB01000116.1:28100-35608 GCA_005893365.1 Candidatus Eiseniibacteriota bacterium | reverse complement strand
GATGCGCTTGCGGGCGGCCTGCTCGGAGAGCCGCAGCGCCCCGACGCAGTAGGCGAACATCGAATCGTACCCGGCGGGGACGTACGCCTTGCGTGCGTCGACCTCGGCGAGGTACGCGAGCGCCTGGGCCGTAACGCCCCGCTCACGGGCATGGACGGTCTCGCAATCGCGCAACAGGGCCGGCTCGGACACCTGGGCGAACGAGTAGATCTTCACGATGACTCCTCGACGGGGGCGGGTAGTCGAGGGGGCTTGATGCGACGAACTCATCATCGCACGAGCCTTTTCGGCGCTCAGGGATGCCCGTAGTGCCCGCGGATCAATGCGCCGCTGATTCGGCGCCGCGTCCGATCGATCGAGCCCGCAGGCGTGCATCCTGAGCGCTCTGGCGTGCCTCTTCGTGAACCGGCGACCGGTGCAAGCGCCATGACGCCGCGAAGCTGTCAAGATATTTCGCGCGTCTGCCGCGAATTATCTCGGGATCGTGCTGGGAGCCCCCGAGATCCGCTCCCGCTCTCGCCCGCCTCCTACCGCAGCGCGCCGCTCCGCACCCGCATGGCGCCCCGCGCCAGGGCCCACACCAGGACGAACGGGACCACGAGCGTCACCAGGAGGCGGCGTGGATCGCAGCGCCACTTGGCCCACACCGGGACGAACGCCACCGCCGCGAGCAGCAGGACGATGGCCGCCTCGCCCCGGCGGCCGAACAGCACCAGCAGCGCGGCCGTGACGACGCACAGGACGTAGGCCACCGACGCGCGCACGATGGGCCGGCGGATGCGGAACGGTCCCAACTGGTGCACCTCGATGCGGTCGCGGAAGAACCTCGGGTGGCGGGCCGCGAGCAGCGCATCCATCTCGTACCGGCGTGCCCAGCGCAGTGCGTCGAGCGGCCGCGGGTGCTCGTCCGGGTGGGTCACGCGCGCGTCGGGGGCTTCGGCCCGGCGCGCCCCGGCGTCCTCCANCTCTCGTGGTAGCCGCCGACACGCTCGAACAGCGCCCGCCGTACGAACAGATTGATGGCGAGCCATGGCGGCCCGGCCGCCGCCCGCACGCGCACGGCGCGGCCGCCGGGCTTGAGCGTGGCGCCCTCGAGCACGTCGAGCGTCGGATCGGCGTCGAGCCGCGCCTGGGCCCGTTCCAGCCAGTCGGGCTCGGGGCTCACGTCGTCCTCCGTGAAGGCGAGGAACTCGCCGCGCGCGACTTCCGCGGCGCGATTGCGCGCCGCGCCCGGACCGGAGCGCTGCTCCAGGAACACGAGCCGGGCCGCCAGGGCATTGAGGCGGACCCGAACCTGGGGGGTCACGTCGACGCCGTCGAGCGCCACGATGATCTCGAATCGCTCCCAGGGGAGCGTCTGCCGCGCCAGCGCCTCGGCGAGGGCGCCGAGCTTCGCGGGATCGCCGCGCGACGGGACGATGACGCTGAATCGCGGCGCGGCCCCGCTCACGGGCGGGTCCGGGCGGGGCGCGGGCTCGGCCGGGCGCGAGGCCGATCGGCGCGCGGCCTCACGGGCATCGTCGTGCTAGGCCTGGACGCGCGTGGTCTCCGCCGGCGCGCGCTCGCGCTGGGCGCGGTACCAGGCGATGGTGCGCTCGAGCCCCTCGGCGAAGGGCGTGGTGGCGGTCCAGCCCAGTTGGCGCTGGGCGCGCGTCACATCCAGGCAGCGACGCGGCTGGCCGTCGGGCTTGGACGGGTCCCACACCAGCTTCCCGCGGAAGCCCGACTGCTCGGCGATCGTGGTCGCCAGCTCGCGGATCGAGATCTCGGCGCCGGCGCCCAGGTTCACCGGGTCGCTGCCGGCCAGCCGCTCCATCGCCGTCACGATCCCGCGCGCCGCGTCATCGACGTACAGGAACTCGCGCGTGGCGTTACCGGTCCCCCACACCTCGATGGTCGGGGCCTTCCGCTCGGCGGCCTCGACGCACTTGCGGATGAGCGCCGGGATGACGTGCGAGGTCTCGGGGTCGAAGTTGTCGCCGGGCCCATACAGGTTCACCAACATGACATTCACCGCGTCGAAGCCGAACTCCTGGCGGTAGGCCTGCGACTGGACCAGCAGCATCTTCTTCGCCAGCCCGTAAGGCGCGTTGGTCTCCTCGGGGTAGCCGTTCCAGAGCTCCTCCTCGCGGAACGGCACCGGCGTGAACTTGGGGTACGAGCAGATGGTGCCCACGCTCACGAACCGCTTCACCCCGGCGCGGCGCGCCTGCTCCATGAGCAGCGTGCCCATCATGAGGTTCTGATAGAAGTAGGTGCCGGGGAAGCGCCGGTTGGCGCCGATGCCGCCCACCACCGCCGCGAGGTGGACGATGACCTCGGGCCGCCGCTCGGCGAGCATGCGGACCACCTCGGGCTCGAGCGTCAGGTCGTAGTCCTCGGCGCCCAGCGCGGTCGTGTGGACGAAGCCGCGCGCGGCCAGCTGCGCCATCAGATGCGTGCCGAGGAAGCCGCGGCCTCCGGTCACGACGATGCGGGTTTCGGGCTGGATCAATGCGCCCCCTCTCGGAACGATGCGCGCTGACGCTAGGCCACGGGCCGGGCGAAATCAAGACACGCGCGCCGGACCTCCGAGCGCCCGGCCCACGGCCCGCGCCGGCCGATCCCCGGTTGGGCAGCGCACGAACGGACCCGCCTAACCGGCGAACGGCAGGCGCAGCAGGTCGAGCGCCTCGCGCGCGGTCGCACGCATGGCGCCCCGGCTCGCGAGCAGGCCCATCAGCCGGAGCTTGCGCCGGGCCACCCGCCCGGTTCCGGTGGCCCGCCGCTCGGCGGCCAGCTCCGAGACGCTGGGCGCGAGCAAGACGACCCGCGGCACGTACCACTCCCGGTAGCGATCCTGCACCTGCTGCGCCAGCGCGCTTTGCCGGTGGCGTCTCCGCTGCGATATTCCCTCCGGGCTCATGCGCCAGCGGTAGAGATAGCGTGGCAGGTTGGCGACCGGGTGGCATCTCATGAGACGCTCCCACAGGTCCACGTCCTCGGCGTCGTCGAACTCGCCGCGATAGCGGAGCTCCGGGACCCGCCGCATCATCACGGAACCGTGCGCCACGGGGTTGTCGAAGAGCATCACCTCGCGGATGCCCGCGGCGGTGACCGGATGCCGAGTCCGGAAGACCACGCGGCCGTGCTCGTCCACGACCTCGACCCAGCTTCCCACCAGCACCGTCGCGGGATGGGCGTCCAGGTGGGCCACCTGCGCGGCGAGACGCTCCGGATGCGACCAGTCGTCGTGATCCATGCGCGCCAGGTAGGTCCCGCGCGCGTGCTCCACCAGCCGGTTGAGGCTCGCCGACACCCCGGCGTTGGGCTGTTCGCGATAGCGGATGCGCGGATCACGATAGAGGCCGACGATGGCGGCGGTGTCGTCGGTGGAGCCGTCGTTCAGGATGTCGAGCTCGAAATCGTCGAAGGTCTGCTCGAACAGGCTGTCGAGCGCGCCCCGGAGATAGCGTGCGCCGTTGTGGACCGGGAGCAGGATGGAGACCTTGGGCGCGGACACGCTAGCGCCGCTCCCATCGCGCCGGGACCAGATCCCGCGCGTCGGGGCCGTCGCGGAACCAGTGGCGCGGGGCGATGACCCGCTGTCCCGGCCGCTCGCCCAGCCACGCCGCCCACCAGGAGAAGGTGCTGTTGGCGATGATGTGGTGGCGGCAGGCGCTCATGAGCCGGAGGTCCTCGTAGTCCCGCCCGGCGTCGTTGTGTCCGACGATGACGGTCGCCGGGTCCACGCGCAGGTGCTGCGCGGCCCAGGCCGGATCGTCCGAGAACACGAAGAAGGCCGGCGCTCGGACGAGCGAACGGATGCGCGCCACCGCCGCGGCGTAGTACTCCGCGGGCGCGTGGCCGTGGACGTCGCGGGTGCGCGCGTCGGTGACATAGTCGCCACGACGCGCGTGGATCCCCACCGCCTCCGCGCCGCGGATGGCGTCGAGCATGCGCTGGTTCTCGGCGTCGGGTGGCCTTCGCAGGGCGAACTCGGCGCGCGCCACCTGGGCGACCTCGGCGAAGTAGCGCTCGCTCTGCCAGTAGCCATCCAGGTAGGCACCGTCGCCGAGCGAGAGGAAGCCGTCCCAATAGCTGAAGCCGGGCTCCCGCGCGTGACCCCGGATGGCCGCCGGCTTCCGGATCCCGACGCGCGCGAGCCCACGGGCCCACGCGCTCGGGTGGCGGATCCCGGCGGCGCGCAGCTCGGAGTCGCTCGCCACGCGGCCCGAGAGGGTGAACGGCTCCAGGGCGTAGCGCCGGCCGGTGACTCCCCGGAACCAGGTGGCATCGAGCTGGAGGGGCACCCCCAGCCGCCTCGCCAGCGCGAAGCCGGCCGCGTATTGGAAGAGTTGGTTGCCGAGCCCGCCCATGAGGCGCGCGGTGATCATGACCGGGCTCGCCCGGGCGGGCGGCGGGAATGGCGCACACCATCGCACCTCGCCGACGACCGCCCTCCCGCGCGCCAACCGTCACGCGTGGCGAGGGACGGCGTCACGGTGGCCAGCGCCGGCGTCGCGTCTGCGGAGGAGGGGGAACGGGGCATCGGCGGCGGAGTCTAGCACCCACGACCGCCGCACCCCGCCCGGGCCCGGCCACCGCCGGGCCCCGCCCGAGCCCGCCACCGCCGACGCGCGGACCGGGCCCTCCCGGCTCAGGGGCGCGTGGCTTGACGCCCCCTGCCGGCTCTCCGATGATTCGCGCCCATGTCCGGCGGATCCGTCACCCCGCGAACCGCAGGCGTGCCTTCCCGCCCCGCCGGCGTCACCGTCATCACCGTGGTCCGCGACGGGGTCCGCACGCTCGAGCGCACGATCGCCAGCGTGCGCGCCCAGACCCACGCCGACCTCGAGTACCTGATCGTCGACGGCGCCTCGACCGACGGCACGGTGGAGCTGATCCGCCGCCACGGCGCGACGTTGCGCTGGATCAGCGAGCCGGACCGGGGCCTCTACGATGCCATGAACAAGGGCGTCGCCCTGATCGACGATCCGGAACGCTACGTGATGTTCCTGAACGCCGACGACGTCTTCGCCTCGGACGAGGCCCTCGCCCGCCTGCTCGCGGCCACCGACGGCGAGGACCTGCTCTACGGCCGGATCGAGCGCCACGACGAGGCGACCGGATATCGCGACGTCGTGGGCGGCGAGGTGGCGCCGGAGGCCCTGGCGTTCCGCATGATCCCGCACCAGACGATGCTGTGCCGGCGGCGGCTCTTCACGCGGCTCGGCGGCTTCGACCTGCGCTATCGCATCGCCGCCGACTACGACTGGCTGCGGCGCCTGTACGCGGACCCCGCGATCACGCGCCGGTTCGCGCCGGTCGTGGTCGCCACCATGGCGCGCGGGGGCTTGAGCGACCAGCTCTACCCGCGGCTCGTGCGGGAGCGCTGGGCCATCCTGAGGCGCCGGGGCTCGGCGGCCGACCTGGCCGGCTACACCGTTTACGCGGCGCTGGTCGAGGTCCCGAAGCACGCCGCCCAGCGCGTGCTGCGCCGGCTCGGCTGGCTCGATCGGGCGCGCGACCTCACGGGACGCTGGCGCGGCCGCACGCCTCGCGCCGGAGCGCCGTTCGCATGACGGCTCCCGCGCGGGCGCTCACGCCGCTGCTCGTCAACACCTACGACCAGGGCGGGGGGGCGGCGATCGCCGCCCGGCGCCTCCATCGCGGGCTCCGGGCGATCGGCGTCGCCTCGCGACTGCTGGTGCAGTCGCGGCGCGGCGACGAGCCGGGGGTCATCGGGCCCACGGGCCCGCTGGGGCGCGCCGCCGCCTGGCTGCGTCCGCGGCTGGATTCGCTCCCGGCGCGGCTCCACCCGCGGCGGCGGGGCGACGCCTTCAGCCCCGCCTGGCTCCCCGACCGTCTCGGGCGCGACGTGGCGGCGCTTGCCCCCGACCTCGTCCACCTCCACTGGGTGACGCACGGGTTCGCCCGTATCGAATCCCTGGCGCGCCTGGGACGGCCCCTGGTCTGGACGCTCCACGACGCCTGGCCCTTCACCGGCGGCTGCCACCTGCCGCTCGACTGCGTGCGTTACCGCGACGCCTGCGGCGCCTGTCCGGCGCTCGGATCGCGCGCCGAGCACGATCTGTCGCGCCGCGTCTGGGAGCGCAAGCGGGTGGCATGGCGCGGGCTCCCGCTCACGGTCGTGACCCCCAGCCGATGGGTCGCCGAGCGTGTGCGCCAAAGCGGGCTGCTCGGCGGCGCACGCTGCGAGGTCATCCCGAACGGTCTCGACCTCGAGCCCCGGTTCGGGCTCCCGCCGGACCGGCTGGCGCTCGTGTGCGGCGGCGCCGGCATCGCCCGGGACGCCAACAAGGGACTGCCGCTGCTCGCGGCGGCGCTGCGCGCCTTGCCGGCGGAGCGCCGCGCACGCATCGAGGTGCTGGTCTTCGGCACCACCCGCGGCGATCGACTCCCCGATGCCGGCCTGCCGCTGCGCGACCTCGGCTTCATCCACGACGAGGTAACCCTGGCCGCGCTCTACAGCGCCGCCGACCTGTTCGTCGCCCCCTCGCGCTTCGAGACCCTGGGCTACACGGTGATGGAGGCCATGGCATGCGGCACCCCCTGCGTCGCCTTCGACGTGGGCGGCGTCTCGGACGTGGTCGAGCATCAGCGCACCGGCTGGCTGGCGCCGGTCGCCGACGCCGAGCATCTGGCCGCCGGGCTCGCCTGGGTGATGGAGGACGACGGCCGGCGGCGCGCCCTCGGGGCCAGGGGACGGGCCAAGGTGGAGGCCGAGTTCGAACTCCTGTGCGTGGCCCGTCGCCACGCCGAGCTCTACGCCCAGGTCCTCGCGCAGGCGGCCGCATGAGTGGATTGCTCGCGGGCGTGATGAGCGAGGTGGACCGCACCATCGCCCGGTTGCTCGCCGGCATCGCGCGTGAGGCCCTCCCCGCTCTCACCGTGCTCGACGTCGGCTGCTGGGACGGCGGACGCACCGAGCGCTACGCCCGCATCCTCGGTGGTCGTGCGCTGGGGATCGAGATCTTCGAGGCCCAAGCCCGTCTCGCCGAGGCGCGCGGCATCGAGGTGGCGCGGCTCGACCTCGAGACCGGCCGGTTTCCGTGGCCGGACGGCAGCGTCGAGGTGGTCGTCGCCAACCAGGTGTTCGAGCACTTGAAGAACGTGTGGCGGCCGATGTCCGAGGTCCATCGGGTGCTGCGCCTGGGCGGCTGGCTCATCCTCTCGGTGCCGAACCTGGCGAGCCTCCACAACCGCGTGCTGCTCGGGCTTGGCCGCCAGCCGACCTCGATCCGCACGCTCGGGCCCCACGTGCGCGGCTATGGCTTCGGGGAGATCCAGCGCTTCGTGGCGCTGGGCGGCGGCTTCCGGGTCGTGCAGGCGCGGGGTGCCGGCTTCTATCCGTTCCCGGTGCCGCTCGCCAATCCATTCGCCCGCCTCTGGCCGGGAGCGAGCCACACGACCATCCTGCTCGCCCGCAAGCAGCGGGCGATGCCCGAGTCGCCATGGGCCGCCTGGTATCGGCGCGAGCGCGAGCAGGGCCTGCAGAGCGCCTT
>VBPB01000116.1:26159-28078 GCA_005893365.1 Candidatus Eiseniibacteriota bacterium | reverse complement strand
CTGGGCGTCCGCCAGAGCCTCGGGGGCATCCTCGATCAATCCCGCCTCCGGGTCGTCACCGACCAGGGCGAACCGCCGCAGGCGCAGCGTTGCGAACGCATCGCGCACCTGTCGGTAGGCGTAGATACGATGCGCGTTGAAGACGATCCGCGGCCGGCCGACCGGGACCACGAAGAGCAGGGACCCTCCGGGAGCCAGCACCCGCTCCAACTCCGCCATCGCCTTGAGGTCGCCCTCGGGATCGATGGGATCCCCGTAGCGCCCCAACCCCACGTGCTCGACGACGTGCATGCACGAGAGCGAAGCCACGCTGCCGGTCGCCAACCGCAGGCACGACAGATCCGCCTGTCCGGACGCGAGCCCGCTCAAGCGCAGGGCGGCGGGTCGATAGTCGTAGAAGCGGACCGGCATGAAGGCCGAGACGATGGTGCAGAAGTGGAGGCTGGACGAGATGTCCACGTGGACCTCGGGCGCGATCGCGGCCACGCATCGGGCCGCCCAGGCCGTGTGGTAGACGTAATGCGCGTCGAAGGGCGTCGCCTTGGTCCGGTCATCGAGACGGGGCTGGCGCTCGCCCCAGCGGAGGGGGAACCGCGGGGTGGCGCCGGCCAGCCGCGCGAAGGCGACGAACTCGCGCCGGAACGCGATCCGTCCGCGCTGGCGGCGAATCAGGTCGCGAACCGCCCGCGCGATCGCGAACCGCCGCAACACCGCATGCAAGCGCCCGCTCATCCGCGGCGTCCCCGCCAGCGGTCCCGCAGTCGGAGCAGGCGCGCGAGCCACAGGGCCAGCTGCAGTCGGACCTCCGGCACGTGGACGCCACCCGCGCTGCGACGGATCTGGTCCAGCGACACCACTCCGTGCCGGGCGAACAGATTGGCCCATGCCTTGAGGTAGACCCCCTGCAGGCCCCGGGCGGCCTGGATGCGGTCGAAGACGACCAGGTGCTCGAACAGCTGCAGCCCGGTGTCCCCGCGGACCTGGGCGGTGATCTGCCAGTCGCCGTTGGCCGTGCACACCAGCGGCTCGGGACAGTAGCCGAATCCGGGCCGCGCCTCGAGCACCCGGATGTAGAAGTCCACGTCGACCAGCCAGATGAGCCGCGGGTCGAACGACGGGGTCACGGTACGCCGGAAGATGACCGCGCTGGGCGAGCCGATGACGTTCGCGGCGAACAGCCCCTGGGGGCGGGAGGCCAGATCGCGGAGCTGCGCCGCCGTGGGGTGATGCACCCATCGGTCCCCGGAGCCGACCATCCACACCTCACTCGCCGAGAACCCCAGATCGGCCTCCGGGTGATCCTCCAGCAGCGCGACGAACTTGTGCAGGCCGTCGGCCGTGGTCAGGTAGTCATCGTGGTGCAGCAGCTTGACGTAGTCGCCCTCCGCCCGGCGCACGGCCTGGTTCCAGTTCTCGGGCGACCCCAGTCGGCTGGGGTTGCGGAAGTAACGAACCCGCCCCGAGCCCCCGCAATCGGCCACGACCCGCTCGACCGCATCGTCCGGAGAATCGTCGCTGATGACGATCTCCAAGGACACGCCCGTCTGGGCCAGCACCGAGTCCAGCGCGCGGCGGACCAACTCCGGATGCCGGTAGGTGGGGATGCACACCGAGACCTTCACGTCGGCCATCGCGCTCCCTGCGTTGGGGATCGGGCGGACATCTCGACGGGCTCTGCCCACGACCTGCGCGAGGCCGCGGCATCGCTCAGGGCTTGAGGATCAGCCCCTGGCAGGTGGGCAGGCTCAGCACCTTGACGCCCCTCGAGGCCGCAAAACGATCGTGCGCCTCTTTCTGCTCCAGGCACCCGGGATAGCCGTAGTCATCGAGCACGATGATGCCCCCGCTGACGAGCTTGTCCCAGAAGTACTCGAGCGCCGCGACCTCGGGCAACACCGCGTTCATGTCCACCGAGAGGA
>VBPB01000116.1:11035-26050 GCA_005893365.1 Candidatus Eiseniibacteriota bacterium | reverse complement strand
AGGATCTCGTTCCGCCGCATCTCGTAGGGTGAGCTGAAGCGTGGGTCCATCCCCGAGAACGTATCCAGCAGATAGTACGTCTTGCCGGCGCGCTGGAAGTCGACGTAGTGGATGGCGGCGCGGGCATACATCCCCGTGTTCACCCCACAATCCACGAAGTCACCCTCGAGGTGCCGCGCATGCCATGCGGCCCAACAGATCACGTGGACCCGCCAGTGGATCCCATCGCCCTTGAGCAGCTGCCCGTCATCGGTCTGGGTCCCGAGGCGGTAGGCCTCCGCGAACAAGGGGTCGCGCATGAAGTCGGCGTTGTGCCGGGTGAACAACAGATCCTGTGCGTAGGTGATCCCCGCCTTGGGGAGGACGTGATAATCGCCTGGACGCAGGACCACCTTCAGGTGCGCGATCCACGAGGGAGGGATCACCGTCTTCAGCCATCGTTTCATGGGAACCCGCCGTCGCCGTCGGTGCGCCCGGCCCACGAAGGGGATCGGAGAGGCCCGGCCCGGACGGGGTCGAGTCGAGCCGGTGTGGACTCGATGCCGCCGACCTCGCCGACGAAATGTAGCACGGCCCTCCGGGCGGTCGCTCGGGTCCGCCCACGCCGCGACGTTCGCCCGCGAGCGCGTAGGAACACCCTCGGGCACGGCGTGGCCTCGTGGCGCGCCCCCGACCATGTTCAAGCGGCCGCGGCCCCGCCGATGCTGCTTCGCAGCCATCGGAGCATGGGGCGAAGCCCGGGCGGCGAACTCGCTTCCAGCGCGGCGAGCAGGCCGCGGTCGGTCTCGTCGAACGCGCCCCACGCGGTCAGCCACGGCAGGTAGACCGCCACCGCGACCGCGGTCACGGCCAGTTTGAGCGCGAGGACGTCGGCCCGCGACAGCACGAGCCCGAAGAGTCCGGCCAGCAGCAGGTTCACGACCACCACGGCGCCGATGCGCTCGAGATCGAGCCGCACCGGGGAGACCACGGCCACGAAGGTCATCCCGATGCCGACCACGCACACCTGGCTGGCGCAGTTCGCCCACGCCGCCCCCAGCGCGTGGTGCCCCGGGATGAGGAGGAGATCCAGCGTGATATTGATCACCGCCCCCACCAGTCCGATGCCCAGGGTGCCGGCGAACTTCCGGTTCGAGAGATGGATCTTGATGGCGACCGGATTCGAGATCGTGGCCACGACGATGCCGAAGAGGACGAAGGGGAACACCTGGGCGACCGTCTGGTAGGCGGAGCCGTAGAGCAGCGGCACGATCGAGTCCATGAAGAACCAGATCGTGAGGCAGGCGGGCAGGAACACGACCCCAAGGTACTTGATGCTGAGCGAGGCCAGTCGGTCCGACCGGGCCTCATGGCCGCCCGCCAGCAGCTCGAACTGGGCCGCGAACAGCGCCTGCTGACTCACCCCGATCAGCCCGCCGATCATGCCGGCGATCCCGTAAGCCAGGCCGTAGAAGCCCACCTCGCGCGCCGGGGAGAACCACCCGAGGAAGAACGTCTCGGACCGGGTCCACACCACCTGTTGGAGGAGGACATTGGCGTAGGCGATCACGGCGTAGCGGCGCATCTCGCGCGCGGGCCATGGTCCGGCCTCGGGCTCCACCTCGCCGCGGTTCCGGCGCAGCGCGACGATGAGACCGGCGGCCAGCATCATCTGGGCGATCAGACTCACCGTCACCAGAGCGACCAGCGGGAGACGAAGCACGATCGCCGCCGCCACGAGTGTGAGATTGGTCGCCTGGGTGGCGATGGTGACCATGGCCAGATCGCGGGTCGACTGGATGGACCTGAGGAAGGTGCTCACGCACCGCGACACGACCACGGGCAGCACGCTCACGAGTCCGATGGCCATCACCATCTCCAGCCGGGTGTGCGCAATGGTGAGGGACCGGCTCCACCATGGGAACAGCGCCAGCAGCCCGGCGATCAAAGTCCCGGCCATCGCGAGCTGGAGCGCGATGGCCCGCCCGACCACCCGAAGCGCCCACGACCGCTGGTCCGCGCGATGGAACCACCCGGGCACGTACTTGCGGATGACCTGATCCAGTCCGAGATCGGTGATCGTCGCCACGATGCCCGTGAGCCAGACGATGTAGCTGAGGACGCCGAACTCGGTGGTCCCCAGATAGCGCGCGGTGAGCGCCGACACCACGATCCCGGCCACCGCCGACACCAGCGAGTGGACCAGGTTCCAGAGGGTGTTGCTCGCCACCTTGCCGGCGACCCCGCGGTCGGACGCGCTCATGGCGAGACGGAGGCCTGAGGCCCGGACCTCTCCCGGGGGCGGGCCTTCCACGCGCCGTACGCGCGATCGAAGGCCGCGCGGAAGCGCCGGTCGAACGCCGGCGCGTCGAACGGCACCGCCTGCGCGCGCAGCGTGTCGGGGGCGAAGCGCTCGCCATCGAGCAGCCGCAGGGCTTCGGTGAGGCCCGCGACCGTCGGCGTGCCGAACAGCACGCCGCCCGGGACCCGGGCCACGCCGCCCTCGCGCACGCGCGCGAGCGTCGCCGCGTCGGCGCCGCGCCCCACCGTCTCGAGCGCTCCGCCGCGCGCCAGGGCCACGACCGGGCAGCCGCTCGCCATCGCCTCGATCGGCGTGAGGCCGAAGTCCTCCTCGCCCGGGAAGATGAGCGCCCGGGCGCCGGCGTAGAGCCGCGCCAGCTCGCCGTCGCTCACCCAGCCGAGGAAGCGCGTGCGCGGGCCGGCGGCGCGGCGCAGGGCCGCCTCGCCCGGACCGCTCCCCGCCACCTGCAGCGGACGGTCCAGTGCGCGCGCCGCCGCGATGGCCAGGTTCACGCGTTTGTTGGGGGCGAAGGCGCCGACCACCAGGTCGTACGTGCGCGGGCCGGTCGCGGGCGTGAAGCGCGACAGGTCCGCGGGCCCGTAGACCACCTCGGCCTCGCGCCGATAGTGCCGCGCGATGCGGCCTTGGACGTGCGCCGAGTTGGTGACCAGCGCGTGCGGGCGGCGGCTGGTCTCCACGTCCCAGGCGCGCAGCCGTTCACAGGTGCGCCGCACGTACCACGAGAGCGGCCACGGGAAACGCCCCGGCGGGAAGTAGTCCTGCTCCAGGTCCCACACGTAGCGCATCGGCGTGTGGATGTAGCTCAGATGGAAGGTGCCCGGCGGCGTGCGCACGCCGTGCGCCACCGCGTGGCTCGACGAGATGACCGCGTCGAAGCCGATCAGCTCGAACCGCTCGATCGCCCGGGGGAAGAGCGGCAGGTACCAGCGATAGCGGCCGGCCACGCCCGGCATGCGTTGCAGGAACGAGGTGCGGATGGGATGCGATTCGATGGCCGGCGACACCGAGCCGCGGTTCCACACCAGCGTGCAGATCGGGGCCTCGGGGAACAGGGCGGCCAGCCGCTCGAGCATCCGCTCGCCACCGCGCATCCCGGTGAGCCAGTCGTGGACCAGCGCCACCTTCATGTCGGGCCGGCCATCGCGTCTGGACGCGCGGCGGCCGGGGACGCGGGCGTGGTCGCCGGCGACGCCGCGTCGTCCCAGCCGTGCGCGGCCCAGGCGAGTCCGACGAGGGTGAAGAGCAGGAAGGTCAGCATCAGGTCGCCGAACGCATGATCGAACAGGGCGCCCACCAGAAAGCCGACCACCCCACCGGTGACGCCGAGCCGGACCCCCGCGCCCACCCCGGCGGCGCGGCGCAACCCCAGGAATCCCGCGCCCGCCGTGCGGACGAGCGCCACGCACAGCGCGAGGAACGCCGCGAGGCCGACGAGCCCGGTGGAGATCGCGACCTGGAGGTAGCTGTCGTGGACGTGGGCGGGATGCTCGGTCGCCAGCGGCGAGCGATACTGCTCGAGTAGCGGCCGGAGGTTCTGGAGTCCGGCGCCGATCCATGGGTGGTCGCGGAACACGTGGACGCCCGACTCCCACATCATCGTGCGCTCGACGTTGGAGGGGTGTCCGGGGTCGAAGGCGCTGCGCAGGCGGTCCCCGAGGTCCCCGGGCAGGATCGCACCGGCCGCGAGGGCCAGTCCCAGCACCAGCAGCCACCGCGGCCGGCGCAGCCCGACCATCACCGCGAGTGCGGCCGCGAGCCCGAGCCAGGCGCTGCGCGTGAAGCTGGTGACGAGCCCGGCGGCCCCGGCCAGGCTGGCCGCGAGGGCGGCGAGGCGCCAGCGCCCGCGCGTGGTGATGGCGAGGCCCACGCCGAGGCTCACGAGCAGCATGGTCTCAAGGCCGAAGGTCATCCACGAGCCGCCGAAGCCGATGGCGCGCGCCGGGAAGCGACCGCCGGCGGCGAGGAAGCGCCCGCAGCCGATGAGGGCGGCGATGCCGGTGCTCGCGAGCAGGGCCGCGAGTGCCGCCCGCCCGCGCCGCCCGTCGCGCGCGTGCCAGGCGGCGACGCCGGTGATGAGCGGGATCAGCCCGCGGCTGAGCCGGGCGGCGCTGGCCGCGGGGTCTTGGGAGCCGAGGGTGGCGATCACCATCGCGGCGAGCCAGGCCAGGGCCGGCAGGTCGGTCGGATTCCTCGCCCACCGCGGGCCGGGGCGCGCGAGCCACACGGCGACGGTGGCGAGCGCGCACAGGCCGGCGGCGAGGTTCATCGGCGCCATCGCCACCGGCAGGGCGGCGGCGTACACCACGAAGCTCCAGCCGGCGAGGCGGTCGAGCCGAGTGCGGGCGGGGGGGGGCGCCGTGCCTGGACCGTGCGCAGTCGGTGGGACGGGGGCGCTCTGGGGGACCGCTCGGCTTCGCCATCCTGGCGAAGCCTTCGCTTGGTCCTCGACCCGCTCCGCCTCCCCGCTGCGCGGGTCTGCGGAGTCCCCCGACGCGCCCCCGTCCCACCGCCACCGCGGGTCCGGCCGCGCGGGGGTCACCGGCCTCCGCGCGCGGTGCCCTCGTGCTCGAGGGTGCGCAGGAAGCGGCGGTCCTCGGCGGAGAGATCGGCGCTCTGCAGCAGCTCGGGACGGCGCTCGAAGGTGCGGCGCAGCGACTGCTCCCGCCGCCACCGGGTGATCGCGGCGTGGTTGCCGGAGAGCAAGACCTCGGGCACGGGCCAGCCCTGATACTCGGCGGGGCGGGTGTAGTACGGGGCGTCCAGGAGTCCGGAATGGAAGGAGTCGCTCTCGACCGAATCGAAGTCCCCGACCACGCCCGGCAGGAGCCGCGCCACGGCGTCCACGACGCACAGCGCCGCCGGCTCGCCGCCCGAGAGGACGAAGTCGCCCAGCGACAGCTCGTCATCGATGAGGTGGTCGCTCACGCGCTCGTCCACGCCCTTGTAGCGGCCGCAGACCAGCACGAGATGCTCGAGCCGGGCGTAGGCGATCGCCGTCGGCTGGGCGAAGGCGCGGCCCTGCGGCGAGAGCAGGACGACGCGCGTCCCGGGCGGCCGGCCCGCGCGCGTGCCGACGGCGAGGGAGTCGAGCGCGCGGGCGATGGGATCGATCTTCATGATCATGCCGACGCCGCCGCCGAACGGATAGTCGTCGGTGGTCCGGTGCGCGTCGTCGGTGAAGTCGCGCAGCGGCACGGCCGCGACCGCGAGCGAGCCCTTCTCGCGCGCGGCACGGATCATCCCCTCGGCCAGGGCGGCGGGGAACATCTCGGGGAAGATGGTGAGGATGGAGATGCGCACGCGGGCAGACTAGAGGAAGCGACGCGTGGAGGCGAGTGCGGGAGAAGGCGCTCCTGCCGGGGAACCCTCTACGGGCGGGCGGCCGCGTCGATGGGGCGGGAGCGCTCCGGGAGACCGCTCGGCTTCGCCGTCCTGGCGAAGCCTTCGCTTGTCCTCGACCCGCTCCGCCTCCCGGCTGCGCGGGTCTGCGGAGTCTCCCTGCGCGCCCCCGCCCCACCGACGCGGCGTGCCGAGCATGGTCTCCGGTGGCCCTGCCCCACCGGCGCGGGGTGCCGAGCATGGTCTCAGGTGGCCCGGCCTCACCGGCGCGGCGTGCCGAGTGTCGGTCTCCGGAGGCGGCTCGCTTCACGGGCGCGGTGCCTCGGTCGGAGCGCTGACACGCTTCTTCCCTATTGGCTTGTTCTGGCTTCCCCTGGCCTTCCTCCGGGCCTTCTTCTAGCCGCCGTCTTCCATCCCGGGCAGCAGGTGCACGGTGATGCGGCGGTCCTCGACGCTCACGGCTTTCACGAACTCGGGGACGGCCGGGACGAGGATCTCCTTCTCGCCGCGCACGACGAGCACCGGGTGGGCGGGGCTGGGCCAGATCTCGGCCAGCGTGCCGAGGGTGCGGCCGTCCTCGGTGACGACCTCCATGCCGATGAGCTGGAAGCTGTACGCCATGCCCGGCCCGGGATCGGGCAGGCGCTCGCGCTCGGCGTACAGGCGGCCGTTGGTGAGCGCGGCCGCGGCGGCGCGGACGGGGGCCTCGGCGAAGCGCACCAGCATGCGCCGATTGGCCGGGCGCGCGGTGACGAGCGTCAGCGTGCGCGTCGCGCCGTGGGCGGCCTTCCAGACGAACGACTTCACCGCGTGGAGCTCGAGGGCCGTCAGCGAGCAGAGGTCCAGCCCCAGCTCACCCTCCAGACCGTGGGGACGGCCCAGCCGGCCGACCTCGATCAGGTCCATCTCCGCGTTCGCGGCGCGGGGAGAGGTCAGTCGGCGATCTCGAGGCCCGCCTGGCGGTCCTGCTTCGCGGCGGCCGCGCCCAGCGCCTGACGCAGCGCCCGCGCGGTCCGACCCTGCCGGCCGATCACGTGCCCGAGGTCGTCGGGGTCCACGCTCAGTTCGAGCAGGGCGTCCGTCCCGGGCTCGATGATGTCCACCCGGACCGCGTCGGGGCGGTCCACGATCCCGCGCGCCATCATGGCGACCAGGTCGCGCAACCGGGTATCGATCTCGTCGGCGCTGCCACGCGAGCGGGGCGCGCGCGGCTTCGGGGCCCCTAGGACTTCGTGGGCGGGGGCGGACTCGTCTCGATGGGCACGGATGATAGTCGCCGGCCCGCCATCAGGAAGAGGCCCAGCCACAGGGCCGACATCAGGAGTGCCGGGAGCGGCCGATTCAGGCTTTGGACCGCGAGACCGCTTGCGGAGAGGACGGCCCCAAGCAGCCACAGGAGGAGTACGGTTCTCTTCGGACATTTGATCAGGCTCGCAAGTCGATGGTTGGTGTGGTCCTTGCCGCCCTGAGAGACCTTGCGGCCTTCACGACGGCGGGTGGCCACGACGAAGATCATGTCGAACGCGGGGTAGCCGAGCACGATGACCGGCCCGATCTGGCCCCACCCCTGCGGCCCACCCATGAAGGCCAGGGCCGCGGAAGCGGCGAGACTATACCCCAGAAACAGGCTGCCCGCGTCGCCCAGGAAGATCCGGGCGCGCGGGAAGTTGTAGGGTAGGAATCCGGCGCAGGCCCCTGCCAGCGCCAGTTGCACCACGGCCACGTTGGTGGCACCCCGCGAGGCGGAGCCCCAGGCGAAGGCGGTGAGCGCGATGGCCGACAGGCCCCCCACCATCCCGTTCATGTTGTCGAGGAAGTTGGTGGCGTTCATCAGCGCGACCGTCACCAGCACCGTCGCCCCGACGTTGAAGAGGGGCCCGACGTGGAAGTCGGGGATGGCCCCCGACGCGAGGAAGAGCACGACCGCGAGCCCCTGCCCGATGAGCTTGAGCAGCGGGTGCATGCCGAAGCGGTCGTCCCACAGGCCGATGAGGAGGGCGACCATGGCGCCGCTGAGGAGCGGGTATTCCCGGACGGGCCAGCGGTCGAGGTGAAGGATCCCCCCGGCCAGCGCGGCGAGGACGGCGGCGACTAAGATCCCCAGGCCGCCGAGCAGGGCCGTGGCCGAGGTGTGGAGCTTGCGCGCCTCGGGATGGTCGAGGTACCCGAGCGCCCAAGCGAGGCGGGTCGCGATCGGGGTGATGATCAGCGACAGGACGATGGCGACCGGGGCGACAGCGATGAGCGGCACGAGGGCGGGCGGGGGGGCCAGCGTCACGCGGTCGCCGGAAGACTCAGGCGGTGGCGAGCTTCGCCGGCACCGGCCTCCCCATCTGCTCGCAGGTGTCGCGCACCACGCTCGGCTGGTAGCCCACGAACCGGTGGATCTTCTTCAGATTGGGCACCCGGCGGCGCATGTCCTCGAACGACCGTCCGTAGATCTGCTCGTACGCCACCATCTCGATCACCGAGTCGCTGCCGCACGTCTCCCGCACCCGCTCCGCCAGCCCCCGCACCGTGATCTCCTCGTCCGTCCCGATGTTGAAGATCTCCCCGTGCGCCTCCCGGCTGTCCGCCAGCAGCAGTGCTCCGCGCACCACGTCGCTCACCGCCGAGAAGCACCGCGACTGCCCGCCGTCCCCGTACACGAGAATGGGCTCGTTGCGCAGCGCCCGCAGCACCATGTTCGGGATCACCATCCCGTACGCGCCCGTCTGCCGCGGCCCGCAGGTGTTGAAGCACCGCACCACCGTCATCGGCAGCTGCTGCTGCTCCCAGTACGCCTGGGCGATGCACTCGTCCACCGCCTTGCCGCACGCGTACGACCAGCGCAGCTTGTGGGTCGGCCCCATCACCCGGTCGTCGCCTTCCGTGAACGGCACCGACACGCCCTTCCCGTACACCTCGCTGCTCGAGAACACCAGCACCCGCCGCTGGTGCAGCGCACAGGCCTCCAGCACCACCTCGGTCCCGCGGATGTTCGTCAGCAGCGAGCGCAGCGGGTTCTCCAGCACGTACTTCACCCCCACCGCCGCCGCCAGGTGGAACACCCGGTCGCACTGCGCTACCAGCCCGGTCACCACCGCGCCGTCCAGCACCGTGCCTTCCAGGAACCGGAAGCGGGGATGCCGCTCGAAGCACCTTAGATTTTCCACCCGCCCCGTCGACAGGTCGTCCAGGGCCCAGACTTCGTCGCCTCGCTCCAGAAGGGCTTCGCAGAGGTGCGACCCGATGAATCCTGCGCCACCTGTGACCAGGACCTTCATGTCTCTCCCCCTACACTCGGACGGCGGGGCTTCCCTTCCCACAGCGGCATCGCGAGGTGTCGTATTTCCGAGCGCAGCACACGCGGTTGGACATCACTACCCGGGAGGATATCGCAGCCTCCCCGGGGGCGTCAAAGAATTGTGGGCTCCCGGCGCGCCACGACGCGCGGCATGACGTCCGTGCAGCGCCGCGCCAGGCTCCTCCGGGTCCCACCCTGCTCCTTCGTGTTTTCGGCGTCGACGGGAGGGCACTTAACCCGCTTCGACTGGGCCGGAGCGCGCACCGAGCATCGTCGCGTCGGGCGTCTCGCGCCGCGCCGCCTCCGGCTCCAAGGTGTTCCGGCACTCGGGACTGCGAGGGTGGTCCGCCACGATCGCCACCGCGAGGGGCCTCGAGCCATGCATGATTCACGCTTGCGGCGTCCGCAGGCCATGGCCCATCCTCCGGCCCACCGATGCCATCCCCATCCGGTCCTGGCGGCAGACCTTTTGCTTTGGATTCCCCTGAGTGCGAGAATTGGTGGACCGCCGCGCGGCCCGATCCGGTGGGGAACGCGCGGCAGCAGGCGCCACGGCCGCCCCGTGACGAAGGGTCCCCAGGCAAGCCCTCGGACCCGCTGACTCCCCGAAAGGACCCCCGAATGCTCCGCAGGCTCCTCGCGCGGGCCACTTGCCTGGCCTGGGTCCCGCTGCTGCTCCTGAGCCCGGCCTCCGGCGCCGGCGCCGACCTCATGCAGGAACGGCTGGCGGGCCTCAAAGCCATCCAGAAGCAGTTGCTGCTCGCGGAGCCCGCCGAGACGGTCGAGCGGCTCGAGCGCTTCCGGGAATGGCATCGGCGCCATCCCGGGGCCAGGCCTAAGGCCGCATCGGCGGGGGGGCGGGTGGGGGAGCGGCAGCGCTGGCGGCAGCCCATGCTCGAGGGGGATCCCCAGCGGCCGGTGGCGGGCCGCCCGCGCCTCGTAGCGCCGCGGTCGCAGCTGGCGACCCCGCCCAACATCCTGGTCAACAATCCCGCCGGCGAGCCCCTGGGGACCGACCAGTCCGAGGTCTCGCTCGCGGCCTACGGGAACTACGTCGTCGCGGCGTGGAACGACGGCATCGGGTACGACAACTGCCCAGACTGCTTGAGCACGCAAGGGTTCGGGTATTCCACCGACGGCGGCACGACCTGGGTGGATGGCGACACGCCGCCGGGGCTCAACGTGGGGCGGTGGAGCAGTGACCCGGTCGTGGCGGTCGACGAGAAGACCGGCGTGTTCTACTTCTCGGCCCTGTGCGAGCCCTCGAGCACCGAGAGCGGCATCGGCGTGGTGGCGGGGTCCTTCTGCGGCGGCACGTTCGCGTGGGGGACCCCCGTGCTGGCGGCGCGGACGAGCATCGACGTCGCCGTGTTCGACAAGGAGTGGACGGCCGTCGACTCGCTGACCGGGAACGTCTACGTCTCCTACTCCCACTTCGACGTCGCGAACGGACGGCCCGTCAGCGACCGCATCCGGCTGGTGCGCTCGACCGACGGCGGACTGAGCTGGAGCGCGCCGCAGACGCTCTCGAGTCCCGCCGAGGACGGGCTGGTCCAGGGCTCGCGCCCGGCGGTGGGCCCCGGTGGCGAGGTCTACGTCGTGTGGCACGCGATCGGGGACCCCGCGGGCCCCGGGATCGACCGTGCCGACGGCCGGGACTTCCTCCGGCTCCGGAAGTCCACGGACTTCGGGGCCAGCTTCGCTCCCGAGGTGACGGTCGAGAGCATCTTCACGAACTTCGGCAGTGGCGCTCCCGGCTGGAGCCGGGGCCTGGGGATCGCCTATCCCGGGATCGCCGTCGATCGCAGCAACGGCCCGCACCGCGGGCGCGTCTACGTCGCCTGGAACGAGGCGATCGACTTCTACGACGCCCCGTTCGGCGATCCCTCCACGCCGCATTACGAGAACAGCGGCCAGTTCGGGGACGGCAACGATGACCCGCGTGTGTTCACCGAGGTGTTCACCGTGGGCGAGGTCCTCGCCGGCTTCATCACGATCAAGTCCGATCTCCGCAATCCCGGCGACTGGGACTACTGGAGGTTCCACGCGCTGCAGGGTCAGACGGTGGTCTGCTACCTCGACCAGATCGGCGCGTATCCCTCGGGCGGCTCGATCACACTGGACGCCGCGCTCCGGATCTTCTGCGCCGACGCCGCCCACCCGACGCAGGCGCGGGGAGGCGGGACCCGGCTCGCATTCAGCCAGAACGGGATCGGCGGCAAGGAGGTGCTGGTTTACACGGTGCCGGCCGACGGCGACTACTACCTCAGGGTCGCCTCGGCCAAGGGTCAGGGACTCGGGAGCTATCGCATCCTGACCGCGTTCGACTCGCAGCAGGGCGAGCGCTCCCGCGACCACCGGGATGTGTTCGTCACGGCGTCGGATGATGGCGTCACCTGGGGGCCGCCGGTGCGCGCCAACGACAGCCCGGGGTACTTCGACGACTGGTTCCCGGAGGTGGCGGTGGACGGGCTGGGCCGCGTCTACATGGCCCACTACGACTACCGGGACTCGCCCGACCCGTGCGGGGGCGCCGCCAACGTCTACGTGACGCGGTCGGACGACGGGGGCGTGACCTGGATCCCCGAGCGTCGGGTCACCGACACCACCACGTACTGGAGTACGACCTACAGCACGGTGGATCCGAACCAGGGTGACTACCTCGGGCTGTTCGCCCGCGACACCACCGCGCTCGTGGCCTGGACCGATGGGCGCGTGCTCCCGCCGCAGACCACCGAATCCGACCCCAACGTCTACATGGCCCCGGCGCCGATCGATTGCCCCAACGGACACGCGCCGGTCGTGCCGGTCGGCACCGCGGGATCCACGCCGCACCAGCTGACGCTGACCTGGACCGCGCCCGCCGGCTTCACCGCCCGGCTCATCCGCCGGACCGCCGGCGTCGACCTGGACCTGGGCCCGGTGACCGCGGAGGCCAACGGCCAGATCGTGTATCAGGACTTCGCCACCGCGCCGGGCGTGACCTATTCGTATCGACTCCAAGTGACGGGATACTGCGAGGCGTCGGTGTGCGAGCTCAAGGCGCTGCTGCCCTGTGACGCCGCGCCGGTGGCGCTCAAGGCCTCGAGCATCTCGCGCGACTCGGCGAGCGTCACCTGGTCCGCGCCGGCCGGCCTCGCCGCCACGGTCTACCGGCGCTCGGGGACCGGCGACTTCGTCGCGGTCGGTCAGGTCACCGCCGACGCCGAGAGCCTGATCGCCTACCTGGACCTCGACGTGGCGCCCGGCCACAGTTACACCTATCGCCTGGGGGTCCAGGGGTTCTGCGAGGCGTTCGCCGGCCAGGTCACGCTCACCCTGCCGGGATTCGCGCTCTACGGCGCCCAGCCCAACCCCACGCCGCGCGACGTCAACGTCTACTTCTCGCTCGACGACACCGGCGCCCCGGCGACGCTGGAGCTCTTCGACGTCAGCGGGCGCACGGTGCATCGCGTCTCGGTGGGGTGGCTCGGCGCCGGACCGCACCTCTACAACCTCACGCTGGGCGGGCAGATCAAGGGCGGCGTCTACTTCATGCACCTCACCCAGAGTGGCCGGACGCTGACGCGGCGCGTGCTCGTCACGCCTTAGTCCCGGCCGGGCGCCGGGCGGGTCTCAGGGGCGCCGGAAGCCGGTGACGATGCGCAGGACGGTCTCGCTCACGTTCTCGCGCCGGTACTCCACCGGCGCCTCCCAATCGCGCGCCGAGGCGAGCGCCACGCGCACGGACTGGAGGATCAGCTCGGGCTCGGCGCCGGTGAGGATGTTGCTGCCGCACTCCAGCGTCTCGGGGCGCTCGGTGACGTCGCGGATCGTGACGTTGGGCACGTGCAGGATGGCGCATTCCTCCTGGACCGTGCCGCTGTCGCTCAGGAGGCAGCGCGCCTGCTTCTCCAGCGTGATGAAGTCGAAGAAGCCGAACGGCTCGAGGAACTGGAGGTTCGGGTCGCCGGTGCCGAGCCCGAACTGTCCCATGCGGAGCCGCGTGCGCGGGTGCGTGCTGATGATGACCGGCAGGCCGAACTCCGCCTGGATGCGGCCTAAGGCCTGGGTGAGCTGGGTGAGCCGGTCCTCGAGATCCACGTTCTCGGCGCGGTGCATGGTGACCAGGAAGTAGCCGTCCGGCTTGAGCCCGAGCTTCGCCAGGATGGGTGAGGCCGCGATGCCGGCCTGGTAGTGGCGGATGACCTCCCCGATGGGATTCCCGGTGACCAGGATGCGGTCGTTGGGGATGCCCTCGCGCAGCAGGTTCTGCTTGCTGTTCATGGTGTAGGGCAGCAGCACGTCGCTGGAGTGGTCGATGATGCGCCGGTTGACCTCTTCCGGCACGCGGTCGTCGTAGCAGCGGTTCCCGGCCTCCATGTGATAGACCGGGACGCCCATGCGCTTGGCCGCGATGGCCGCGAGGCTCGAGTTCGTGTCGCCCAGCACCAGGAACCGGTCGGGCCTCTCCTGCTCGAGGATCTTTTCCATGCCCGAGAGGATGGTGCCGATCTGCGCGCCGAAGCTGCCGCGCGCGCCCAGGTAGTGGTCCGGCTTGCGCACGCCCAGCTCGCGGAAGAACACCTCGTCGAGTGTGGCGTCATAGTTCTGCCCGGTGTGGACCAGGACCTGCGTGCACACCGCGTCGAGCTTGGGGATGATCCGGCTCAAGCGGATGATCTCCGGCCGGGTGCCCAGGATGGTCAGGACCTTCATCGGGCTCTCGGGGCCGGCGCGGTCACTGGTTGAAGGGATGGGCGGCGAGCTCGGTCATCATCTGCCCGAACGACGGCGGCGTGGCGTAGCCCGCCGCCGACCAGAGCGCGCGATTGGCCGCCTCGTCCTGGGTCGAGAGCGTGCGGTCGATGACCACCGCCGCCTCGCCGCGCCGGATGGTCAGATCCTTGCGCCCGTACACGGTCGCGAAGGTCTCGAGCATCTCCGCCTTGGTGACCATCCCGGTCGGGACCACGTGCTGGCGCGCCGCGGGACGGCGCCCCGAGTGGATGACGCCCTGGCACAGGCGCGCGTAGTGGTAGGTGGTGACGCCGTTCCAGAGGTGGTTGGCGTAGCCGGTGAGCTGGGCGCCCGGCGCCTGGCCGCGGAACCAGTCGAGCAGCGAGAGGTGGCCGGCCAGCTCGGGCCCGATGATCGAGCAGCGCAGGTGGTGCATCGCCGGCGCCGGCACCTCGCCCAGGCTCTTGGACTTCCCGTAGACGTCGAGCGCGTCGTGCGGCGCGTCCTCGCCGTACCGGCCGGCCTTGCCCGAGTAGACGCAGTCGGTGGCGATCTGGAGCACCGGGAGGCCGGCGGCCCCGGCCGCCCGCGCCAGGCGGTGGGGGAAGAGCCCGTTGACGCGCACCGCGCGCTCGGTCTGCGCGGGGTCGGTGTCCTTGATGTAGGGCTTGATGACGCCGATGGCGTTGACGATCCAGTCGAACCCCTCGGCCAGCAGCGAGGGCAAACCGTCCTGGTCCGACTCGGCGTCGAGCGGGAGGCAGCGGGCCGCGCGGGCCGGCCCGGCCAGCCCCACGCGTTCCCTGCGCGCGGTCACCGTGAGCGTCACCTTCGGGTCCCGGCTCAGCACGTCGGCCACCATCGCCCCCAGCATCCCGGTCCCGCCCAGCACCAGCACCCGGCTCGTGGACACTAACGCTCCTCGACCTGCCAGCAGTCCCAGTGGCGGGCCGAATAGCGGACGTCGTCGCCCCGGCTCTCCTCGATGGTCGCCGTCGAGAAGTAGTAGAGCAGCGCGTCCGCGGTGAGGGACATGAAGCCGTTGGCGTAGCCGGCGGGAATGTAGAGCACCGAGGGTTTGGCCGAGGACAGCACGAAGCGTTCGACCTTGAGGTCGCGCGACGGCTTCTCCCAGTCGTCCACCTTTACCGCGCCGACGATGGCGCTGCCGCGCGCCAGGTGGACGTACTTGGCTTCCTTCCGGTGGGCGTGCCAGGCGCGCACGAATCCGGAACGGTGGTTCGAGACCGCGTAGAATCGCTTCACGCCCTCGAATCCGAAGGTGTTGACGAAGGCGAGCTGGCCCCGGTCGTCCACGGCCACGCCCCCTTCGATCAGCCGGACCTGCTCCATGGTGCGTCTCCTAGAC
>VBPB01000116.1:0-10994 GCA_005893365.1 Candidatus Eiseniibacteriota bacterium | reverse complement strand
GATCGCGGATGCGGTGCTGCTCGACCAGCGCCTTCACCTCTTCGATCCCGTGGTCGATGGAGTAGCGGGGCCGGAAGCCGAGCGTGGCGACGGCCTTGTCACTCTTCACCCGGTAGTTGCGGGCGTCCTGGAAGGCCATCTCGGTCTGCTCGATGGTGAGGTCCGGGAAGTGATTGCGGACCTGGTAGGCGAGGTCCACGATGCGCACGTTCTGCCGATGCAGGTTGTAGACCCCGCGGTGCGGCGTGGCGATGTTCTCGACCACGGCGTGGGCCGCGTCCTTGACGTGCAGGAGGGGGCGGAACTGCGCCCCGCCGAAGACGCGTACCTTGCCCTCGGTGCAGGCGCGGACCACCAGGACGTTGACCACCAGGTCGAGACGGATCCGGGAGTACAGGTCGCCGACGCCGAAAACGGTCCCGAGCCGGAAGATGATCGCGTTCTTCTTCGCCAGCTCGGCCTCCGCCTCCAGCTTGGTGACGGCGTAGATCGAGAGGGGGTTGGTGGGCGAGGTCTCGTCCAACTCGGTATCCTGGGCGCCGTACACCGAGCAGGTGGACATGAAGATGATGCGGCCATCGTAGTTCTGGGCCAGCCAACGGACCGACTCGTGATTGATCGTCTCGGCGACATCCGGATTGAGGGCGCAGGCCCCGTCGCCCACCAGGGCGGCGAGCCAGATCACGCACTCGGCCCAGCGCAGGTGGGGCGCGAGCGCGTCGGCGTCGCGGACGTCCCCGAAGGTGAAGGGGACGGGCTTGCGATAGACCTCCTCGTAGAGCAGGGCGTCGAACACGCGGACGTCGTGCCCGCCCTCGAGCAGCAGGTCCACGACCCCGCCGCCGATGTAACCCGAACCCCCGACCACCAGAACGCGCATGCTCGTCTCCCACTCCCACTCGGTGGACCGGCGACTCCGAAGGGTGGGAGCGCCGAAGGTTCCGTCGACGGTTGGGGCCGAATGGGGGCTCAAAATATGGCCTGTGGCGGTGGGAACGCAAGCGCGGAGGGCCGGTGAGTCCGGGTCCGCGTCGCGTGGCCATCATCGGCGGCGGCATCGTCGGGCTCGCCACCGCGCTGGCCCTGCGCGAATCCTCGCCCGACGCCCCGCTGACCGTGCTCGAGAAGGAGTCCGAGGTCGGCCGCCACCAGACCGGCCACAACAGCGGCGTCCTCCACGCCGGCGTCTACTACCCGCCGGGCTCGCTCAAGGCCCGGCTGTGCGCGGATGGGCGCGCGCGCATGGAGGCCTTCTGCACGGCGCACGGCGTGCCCTTCACCCGCTGCGGCAAGCTGGTGGTCGCGACCCGCGAGGCCGAGCTGCCGCGCCTCGAGACCCTGCGCGAGCGGGCGGTGGCGAACGGGCTCGCGGTCGAGGTGCTGGACCGCGACGCACTCCGCGAGGTCGAGCCGCACGCCGCGGGCCTGCGCGCCCTGCGCGTGCCGGAGAGCGGCGTGGTGGACTACGGCGAGGTGGCGCGGGCGATGAAGGCGGCGCTGATCGCGCAGGGGGTCGCGGTCCGCACCGGACAGTCGCTCCGCGGCGTGCGGCGGATGAACCACGCGCTGGTGCTCGAGACCGGCACGGGCGAGGTGGAGAGCGACTTCGTCGTCAATTGCGGCGGTCTCCACGCCGACCGGCTCGCCCGCCGGTTCGGGCTCGACCCCGGCATCCGCATCGTCCCGTTCCGCGGCGAGTACTTCCACCTCTCCGCGGCCGGTGCGGCCAAGGTGCGGGCACTGATCTACCCCGTCCCGGATCCCGACCTGCCGTTCCTCGGGGTCCACCTCACCCGCGGCGTCCACGGCACCGTGGAGGCGGGCCCCAACGCCGTCCTTGCCTTCGCGCGCGAGGGCTACCGGCGCCGCGACCTGTCGCCGGGCGACCTGATCGAAGCCTTCGCCTTCCCCGGCTTCTGGCGCATGGCCGCCCGCTGGTGGCGCACCGCGGCCTACGAGTGGCGGCGCTCGCTCGATCCGGCGCTCTTCCTGCGCGACCTGCAGCGCCTGGTGCCGAGCCTCACCCGCGACGACCTGTGCCCGGGCGGGAGCGGCGTGCGCGCCCAGGCAGTGGATCGCGACGGGCGGCTGGCCGACGACTTCCTGTTCGTGGAAGGGCCGCGCTCGCTCCACGTCCTCAACGCTCCGAGCCCCGCCGCCACCGCGAGCCTCGCCATCGGTCGCGAGATCGCCCGGCGGGCGGGGGAGCGGATGGCCGGCTAGCCGACGTTGAGCGCCGGGAACGCGCCCCGAGTCGCGTGGGGACGGGACGGCGTTCGCCGCCCTAGGAGCGGAGCGAGGAGGCCGGTTTCGCGCTCGAGGCCTCGGTCGGGTGTTCGGCTGCGATTGCCCGGCCTCGGGCGCGCGTGCTAGCTTTCACGCGTGCGCGTGTCCCCGTGCCCGCCCGCATCCGCGACCTCATCTCGTCCCTTAGGTCTACGAGGAATCGCATGTCCTTGGTCCGCTCGCTGACCCTGGCCGACGCCGCGCTGCCGCGCGCCGGCGCCCTGTCCGACGCGCTGCTCATCGTGGGGGCCAGCCTCGTCACCGCGCTGGCCGCCCAGTTGGCGGTCCCGGTGCCCTGGTCGCCGGTGCCGATCACCGGCCAGACCTTCGCCGTGCTGCTCTCGGGGGCCGTGCTCGGCGCGCGGCGCGCGACGCTCGCGCAGGCGCTCTACCTCGCCGAGGGGGCGCTGGGCCTGCCGGTGTTCGCCGCCGGCGCGGCCGGGGCGGCCACGTTCGCCGGTCCGACCGCGGGCTACCTGCTCGCCTTCCCGCTCGCCGCCGCCCTCACCGGCACGCTGGCCGAGCGCGGCTGGGACCGCCGCTTCCTCACCACGCTCGCGGCCATGCTGCTCGGCAGCACCGTCATCTTCGCGCTCGGGCTCGCGGTGCTCGCGACCTTCCTGCCGGCGGGCCGGCTGCTCGCCGCCGGGCTCTATCCCTTCATCCCGGGCGACTTGGTCAAGGCGGCGCTGTCGGCGCTCGCGTTCCCGGCCGCGTGGCGGTGGGCCCGGCTGGGCGGGAGCCGCCGGTACCGGTGACCGTCCAGAACGTCGCGGTCCTCGGCGCCGGTCTCATGGGCCGGGGCATCGCCTACGTCTCGGCGCTCGGCGGGATGCGCACGGTCCTCGAGGACGCGAGCGGCGAGGCCCTCGAGAACGCCGCGGCCGAGATCTCGGCGCTGCTGGAGAAGGGCGTCGCCACCGGCAAGGTCCCGGGCGACGCGGCGGTCGCCGCGCGGCATCGGCTCATCATCGCCCGCTCGCTCGAGGACGCGGTCAACGGCGCCGACCTGGTGATCGAAGCCGTGCCCGAGCGGATCGAGCTCAAGGTGGAGCTGTTCGCCACCCTCGACCGCCAGAGCCCGCCGCACGCGGTGCTCGCCTCCAACACCTCGTCGCTCTCCATCACCGAGATGGCCGCCGCCACGCGCCGGCCGCGGCAGGTGGTGGGCATGCACTTCTTCAATCCCGTCCACCGCATGCGGCTGCTGGAGGTGGTGCGCGCCCTCGAGACCAGCGAGGAGACGCTCGCGACCGCCGTGGCCGTGGGCGAGCGGATGGGCAAGGAGTGCGTGGTGGTGCGCGAGTCGCCGGGCTTCGTTACCAGCCGCATCAACGCGATGATCGGCAACGAGGCGTTCTACATGCTGCAGGAGGGCGTGGCCGGGGCGGCCGACATCGACAAAGCGCTCAGGCTCGGTCTCAACCACCCCATGGGTCCGTTCGAGCTGGTGGACCTGGTGGGGCTCGACACGCGGCTCGCCATCCTGCGCTTCCTGCACCGGACGCTGGGCGAGAAGTTCCGGCCGTGCCCGCTGCTCGAGCAGTACGTGACGGCCGGGCGGCTGGGCCGCAAGTCCGGACGCGGCGTCTACGACTACCCGGCGGGCTCATGACGGCGGCGAAGCGCCCGCGCACGAAGCGCAAGTCGTCGCGTGTCGGCCGCCGCGCCGGGCAGGCGGCCCAGCGGCGCGCGCGGGTGCGCGCCGAGCGCCCCAAGCAGAAGCCCAAACGCACGCCCAAGCCACGCTCCCGCGCCCGGCGCGTGGCCAAGACCGCCGCCAAGCGTGGCGCGGCCCCACGCCGGACCCGCCCCGCGGCCACGGCGGCGCGCCCGGCCGGTGCGGGCGTGCGTCGCGCCGCCGCGCGCGCCCGCCGCCGCGCGCCCCGGCCGGCCCCGCCGCCCGCGTTCCCGCAGGCCACCGGCGCCCCGGCCAAGCAGCAGGTGCTGTTCCGGATGGTGAAGGCGCGCGCCTCGGTGCTGGCCGCGATCCAGGGGCTGAGCGCGGCGGAGGCGGAGCGCCCGCTCGACGCGGGCCAGTGGAGCACGCGCGAGACCATCCTCCACTTGGTCGTGCGCGATCGCATCCGGCTGCGAGATCTGGAATCGGCCCTGCGCGGCGTCCGCCCCGCGTGGCTGGGGATGGACCGGGCGAGCCAAGCGCGCGCCAACGCGGAGGACCTGGCGCCGCTCGCGCGCCTGACCTGGGAGGAGGCGGTCCGCCTGCTCCACACCACGCGCCAGGAGCTGATGGAAGCGGTCGAGAGCGTCGCCGAGGAGCCCGAGGAGGTCTGGGGCGAGGCCCATCCCTTCGGCGGCATGCTCCATCGGCTGCCGCCGCACGACCTGCACCACGCCGAGATCATCAAGCGCCGGCGCGTAGCACCCCCGAACCCCTGAGCGGGAGGTCACGATGATCCGCTGCGAAATCGGACTGGACGTCGCCCGTCCCGGCGCGGAGGTCTTCGCCTTCGTGGACGACGTGGCGAAGGCGCCGCTCTGGCTGTCGCGCTGCGCCCGACTCGAGCAGTCGTCGCCGCTCCCGAAGCAGGTCGGGAGCACGCTACGCTACACCTACCGGGAAGGCGCCGGATCCGGCGGGATGGACGGCGCCGTCACCGAGTACCAGCCGGGGCGGCGGCTGGTCATGCGCTTCACGGACAAGATGTTCGACGTCGAGGTGGGGTTCGACTTCGCGCCCGCGGGCGCGGGCACGCGCATCGAGCACGCGGTCACCATCACGCCCAAGCCGCTGATGGCCCGGCTCATGGCTCCCCTGATCCGCGGGGCCACCCAGAAGCAGATCGCCCAGGACTCGGCCCGGCTCAAGCGCCTGCTCGAGTCCACCGGGTGAGGAGTACACTGCGGGCCAGCTCATCTCCCACGAGGACGCCATGACCGACACGCTGGTACCGGTGAAGCCGGTGCGATTGATCATCAACGGCGAGGCGGTGGACGCCGCCTCGGGCAAGACCTTCACCACCGTCAATCCCGCCACGGAAGCACCCATCTGCGCGGTGGCCGAAGCCGGCGCCGAGGACGTGGACCGCGCGGTCAAGGCCGCGCGCGCCGCCTTCGAGAGCGGGCCATGGCCCAAGCTGCGGCCGGCCGAGCGCCAGCGCATCCTGTGGCGCCTGGGCGATCTCATCGTCGCGCATGGCGACGAGCTGGCGCGGCTCGAGACCCTCGACAACGGCAAGCCGATCGCCGAGTCGAAGAACGCCGACCTGCCGATGGTGTACGGCTGCTTCCACTACTTCTCGGGCTGGGTGACCAAGCTGTCGGGCGAGACCGTGCCGGTCAACCCGTCACTCTTCACCTACACGCTGCGCGAGCCGATCGGGGTCCTCGGCGCCATCACGCCGTGGAACTTCCCGATGATCATGGTGGCGTGGAAGACGGCGCCGGCGCTGGCCGCCGGGAACACGGTGGTGCTCAAGCCGGCCTTCGAGACCCCGCTCACCGCGGTGCGCATCGGCGAGCTGGCGCTCGAGGCGGGCCTGCCGCCGGGCGTGCTCAACATCGTGCCGGGACGCGGCACGGTGGCGGGCGAGGCGCTGGTGCAGCACCCGATGGTGGACAAGATCAGCTTCACCGGCTCGACCGAGGTGGGCCGCCACATCCTGCGCAAGAGCGCCGACACGCTCAAGAAGCTGACGCTCGAGCTGGGCGGGAAGTCGCCCAACATCGTCTTCGCCGACGCCGACCCCGAGGCCGCGCTGCGGGGTGCCGCAAGCGGCATCTTCTACGGCAAGGGCGAGGTGTGCGCCGCCGGCTCGCGCCTGCTGGTGGAGAAGAGCATTCACGCCGAGTTCGTGGCGAAGCTGGCCGAGCGCGCCAGGAAGCTGGTGCCCGGCGACCCGCTCGATCCCAAGACCCGGCTGGGAGCCCTGATCAGCGAGAAGCAGATGACCAGCGTGCTCGGCTACGTCGAGGCCGGCGTGAAGGAGGGTGCCCGGCTCGTCGCGGGCGGACAGCGCCAGCCGGTGAACGGCAAGGGCTGGTTCGTGCAGGCCACCGTGCTCGATGGTGTGGACAACCGCATGAAGGTGGCGCAGGAGGAGATCTTCGGCCCGGTGCTCGCGGTCATCCCCTTCGACGACGCCGAGGACGCGGTGCGCAAGGCCAACGACATCCCGTTCGGCCTCGCCGCCGGCGTGTGGACGCGCGACGTGAAGAAGGCGCACGCCGTGGCCCGCGCGCTCAAGGCCGGCACGGTGTGGGTGAACACGTATAACCTCTACGACCCGGCGATGCCCTTCGGCGGCTACAAGAGCTCGGGATTCGGCCGCGATCTCGGCGCCGAGTGCCTGCGCGACGTCACCCAGGTGAAGAGCGTCTGGATGAACCTTGAATAGGCTGCGTTTGAAGCCCGAGGACGGGGCACCCGCGCAAGCGGGTCCGGGGAGGGAGCGAGGAGCGAGTCGTATCGTTCAGATACGTCGCAGCGACGAGCGACCGAGCCAACGCAGTGATCGGGTTTCAAACGCAGCCTAGGGAGGACCATGGACCGGCTGAGCGAAGTCATCATCTTCACCGGCGATCTGGCCGGGATGAAGCGGTACTACGAGTCGCTGGGGCTCGCCATCCTGCAGGACTCGCCGCAATGGGTCGCGTTCGACACCGCCGGCGCCACGCTCGGCCTGCGCCCGGTGACCGATCCGGCCGAGGCCGGCATCGAGCTGCGCTTCGCCACCGCCGAGCTGGATGCCCGCGTGGCCGGGCTCGGAGCCCGAGGCGTGACGCTCGCTCCGCCCGGCATCGCCCGCTATCCCTGGGGCCGCTTCGCGAGCCTCCAGGACCCCGAGGGCCGGCGCCTCACCTTCTGGGAGCCGGCGCAGCCGTCGCCGCACGGCAGCGGGCTGCCGCTCTCGGTGGTGCTCAACTGCCGCGATCTCGGCGCCCTCAAGTCGTACTACCGCGACACGCTCGGGTTCACGACCGGCGTGGACACGCCGTGGTGGGTGCAGCTCGAGGTGGGGGCGGCCACGCTGGGACTCCACCCCCACGTGGAGCGCACGGCCGTCGAGCGGCACCACGCGGGCGGCGTCACCGTCGGCCTCGGCGTGCCCGACCTGCTGGCGTGGTACGAGGAGGCGAATGGCCGCGGCGTGGCGTTCCGGACCCCGCCGACCGACCGCGGCTTCGGCGTGTTCGCAGACTCGATGGATCCGGACGGCCACGAGGTGTCGATCCGTGAGCTGCCCGAGGCGGAGTCGCTCGAGGAGCAGCTCGCCGAGCCGTTCGAGGACGACGCCACGCCGCGGCAGGCCGCCTTCCGCAAGCCGGTCAAGAAGCGGGCGACCGCGGCCAGCCGCCTGACGCTCAAGCCGGTGCACAAGGGCAAGCGGACGCCCGGCGCGCGCCGGCACCCGGCCAAGGCGGCGCGGGTCGTCTCGCCCCGGGGCACGGGCCCCGCGGGGGCGCGGCAGAAGCCCAAGGTCGGCCGCGATCCCAAGCGGGCGCGCACCAAGCCCGCGATCGGCCGGCTGCGCAAGGCCGAGCGGCGGGCGCTGACCTCGCAGAAGCAGGCCGTCGCGAGCGCCAGCAAGTCGAAGCCGGTGAAGCGGGCGGCGACCCGCGCGCGCAAGGCGACGCCGGCGAAGCGGACGAGCCGGGCGCGTCCGGCCAAGCGCGCCGAGCGCCGCACCCGGGCCAAACGGTGAGCCCGCCGCGCGTCGTCCTCGCCGGCGGCGTGCGCACTCCGATCGGCAACTTCGGCGGGGCGCTCGCGGGCTCGTCGGCCGCGGCCCTCGCCGCGCACGCCGCGCGCGAGGCGCTGTCGCGCTCGGGCGTGCCCGCCGAGGCGGTGGACGAGGTGCTGGTCGGCCACGCCCGCCAGGCGGGCAACGGCCCCAACTTGGCGCGCCAGGTGGTGCGCCTCGCCGGCCTCGCCGATGCCGTGCCCGCCTTCACGATCAACAAGGCGTGCGCCTCGGGGCTCCAGGCCATCGTCAGCGCCGCCCAGAGCGTGCGGCTCGGCGACAGCGCCGTGGCGCTCGCGGGCGGGGTCGAGCACATGTCGAGCATCCCGTTCCTGGCGGTGGACGTGCGCTGGGGCAAGAAGCTCGGCGACGAGCCGCTGGTGGACGCGATGTATCGCGACGGCTACCTGTGCCCGCTCTGCGACCAGTTGATGGGCGAGACCAGCGAGACGCTGGCGACCGAGTATCGCATCCCGCGCGAGGAGCAGGACGCCCTGGCGCTCGCGAGCCACCAGCGCGCCGCGCGCGCCTGGGGCGAGGGCCGCTTCGCGAACGAGGTGGCGCCGCTCACGGTGGGCGAGGGCAAGCGTGCCACCACGGTGAGCCGCGACGAGCACGTCCGCGCCGAGGCCTCGCTCGCGGAGCTGGCCAGGCTCAAGCCGGTGTTCCGGAAGGACGGGACCATCACCGCCGGCAACGCCTCGGCCATCACCGACGGCGCCGCGGCGGTGATGGTGCTCTCGGAGGCGGCCGCCCAGCGTCTCGGCGTGACGCCGCAGGCGGTCCTGCTCGATGCCTTGAGCGTCGGCGTGGATCCGGCGCGGATGGGCATCGCGCCGGTGCCCGCGGTGCGCCGGCTGCTCGAGCGGCAGCGGCTCAACCTCGACGACATCGCCGTGATCGAGTTGAACGAAGCGTTCGCCTCGCAGGTGCTGGCGTGCGACCGCGACCTCAACTTCGATCGCGAGCGCCTGAACCCCAACGGCGGCGGCATCGCCCTCGGTCACCCGACCGGCTGCAGCGGCACGCGCATCATGGTGACGCTGCTCCACGAGCTCGAGCGCGTGAAGGGCCGCTACGGCCTCGCCACGCTGTGCGTGAGCGGCGGCCAGGGCATGGCGGTGCTGGTCGAGCGGGTGTAGCCCGGGCGCGACCGGGCCCGCAGCGGTCCCACGCGATCCCGCGCCGTGCCATCCACCGGCGCTTAGGCGTCATTGGCCGACCGTGGGCGGCCGTTCGCCGAAAGGCCCACGCCTCGCCGCCCGCGCGTCCGTAGTCTCCCTCGTGTGACAGCGCGGCCGATCGGGGCCGCGCGCGAAGGAGGAGGCCTGAGATGAGCAGCATGCGGACGACGCGCGACGGGGAGACCCGCCTCCTGTGGGGGCTTGAGCTCAGCGGTCGCAGCGGGCGGTTTGCCCTGGGCGTGTTCCTCATCGCCCTGGGTACCCTGGCGTTGCTCGGGCAGCAGGGGATCATCGCGCACGGGTTCTGGCGGCACGGGTGGCCGTGGATCATCGTCATCCTCGCGGCGGTGCAGATCGCCACCGCCGGGTCGGCGCAGCGCCTCGCCGACGGGGTGTGCTTCGGACTGATCGGCGTCTGGCTGGTGCTGGTGGTGTCCCACTGGCACGGCCTCACCTACTCGAACAGCTGGCCGCTCACGCTGGTCGCGGTGGGCGCCGGGCATGTGGTCAAGGCGCTGGCGAGCTCGTTCCTGCCGGAGGGCTCGCGGGGCCGGTTGTGGATGCGTGCGGACGAGCGTGGCCCGCACGAGGGAGGCGGCGATGCGTGACCCGAACGGCTTCCCGATGCGGCGGGTGCGCGAGGTGGTGTTCGGCCTGTGCGCGGCCTGGCTGGTGTTGCAGAATCTGGTCCTGTTCGCGATGTTCGCCTGGCGGCCGGTGACGGCCGTGCTGGTGGCGACCCATGTGCTGGTGCGGGTTGCCCTGCACGCCGCGGTGCCGATGACCGTACTCCCGGGCGGCACGCTGCTCGATGTCGCCACCGCACTGCTTGCGGCGGGAACGGAGGTCCATCATGGCTGAGCCCCAGGATCTGGGAACGCCGCCCCCCTGGGCGGTGGATGAATGCTCGAGCCGGTCGCGCCTCACGGCACGGCTCCTCGTCGGCCTGGCCATGCTCGCGCTCGGCGTTCTCTGGACCATGGACAATCTCGGCCTCACCGACGCCAGCGAGATCACCCGCTGGTGGCCGGTGCTGCTGGTGGTGTTCGGCGTGGCCAAGATCCTCGGCTGGGGCGCCCGGCGCTCGACCTTCGCGGGGGCGCTGTGGATGGTCGCGGGCGGCTGGCTGCTGCTGCACGCGCTCGGCATCGTCCACGCCGGTTTCGCCGGGCTGTGGCCGCTGGCGCTCATCCTCATCGGCGCGCGCTATCTCCTCCTCCCCGGGCGGTCGGCGAGCTGGCGCCGCATGGAGCGCAGGTCCGTCTCGGGCATCGACGAGAGCGGGCGCCTGCGGATGGACGTGGTGGGGGCCAATGCGCAGCGCCGTGCCGAGCCCGGACCGTTCCAGGGCGGCGACATCTCGGCCGTGATGGCGAGCGCGGAGCTCGATCTGCGCGCCGCCACGCTCGGCGAGGGACGCGGCGTGCTGGAGGCGAAGGTGGTGATGGGGGGCATCGTGCTGTTCGTCCCCCACGGCTGGCACGTGGTGAACGGCGTGCAGGCGGTGCTGGGCACCATCGAGGATCACACCGAGCGGCTGCCGGAGGGCATCGCCCCGCGCGGCACGCTCACCCTGACCGGCTCGGTCGTCATGGGCAGCATCGAGATCCGCAACTGATGCATCCGCTGTTCGCGCGCGTCCACCGCCTCGCCCTGCTCGCCGTGGGCGCCGCCGCGGCGGGCGTGCTGCTGGCCGCGGCCCTGCGGCTGCTGACGCCCAGGCCCTGGCCCGACGCGCTCGCCTTCGCGGTGCCGGCCGCGGTGCTCTACGGGTTCGTCCTGCTCTCGGCGTGGTGGGTGTGCCGCGCCAATCCGCTCG
>VBPB01000344.1 GCA_005893365.1 Candidatus Eiseniibacteriota bacterium | reverse complement strand
TCGGCGGCGTCATCATCAAGCGCGCGATCGCCGACACGTACCGGGACAAGGTGTTCCCCGGCGGCCTCACCTACTCCGGCCATCCGCTGGCCTGCGCCTCGATCGTCGCCAGCATCGGCATCTTCAAGGAAGAGAAGATCGTCGAGAACGCGCGCAAGCTGGGAGCCGACGTAATCGGCCCCGAGCTGGAGAAGATCATGGCCCGGCATCCGAGTGTCGGCGAGGTGCGCGGCCTCGGCGTGTTCTGGGCGATCGAGCTGGTGCGCGACCGCAAGACCCGCGCGCCGCTGGTGCCGTTCAATGCCTCCGGCGCCGACGCCAAGCCGATGGTCGAGCTGATGGGTGCCTGCAAGGCGAACGGCGTGTGGCCGTTCGCGCACTTCAACCGCCTTCAGGTGACGCCGCCGTGCACGATCACGGCCGACGAGGCGCGCGAGGGACTGGCGGGGATCGACAAGGCGCTCGAGGTCGCGGACCGCTACGTCACCGGCTGAGCGGTAGCGGCCGCCGGCGGGCCGCCCTCACATTCCGCATGAGTCGGTCGCGCAACGGCGCGACCAGCTGGGGCGCTCCCGCGCTACCGCCGGGCGAATCGCGCGGTCTCGCGGATCAGCGCCCGCCGGATGCCGGTCTCGCCCATCGCGTGCCCCGCGTCCGGCACCACGATGAGCTTGGCCTCGGGCCAGGCGCGATGCAGATCCCAGGCGGAGCGCATCGGGCACACCACGTCGTAGCGCCCCTGCACGATCACCGCGGGGATCTTGCGGATGCGACTGACGTCGCGCAGCAGCTGATCGTCGCGCTCGAGGAACCCACGGTTCACGAAGTAGTGCGCCTCGATGCGCGCGAACGCCAGCGCGAAGCGGCCTCCGCCCATCGACCGCATCGCCGCTGCATCAGGATGCAGCGTGCTGGTGGCCCCCTCCCACACCGACCACGCCCGCGCCGCCCGCAGGCGCACCTTGGGGTCGCGACTGGTCAGACGCCGGTGGTAGGCCTTGATCAGATCGCCGCGCTCGCGCTCCGGGATCGGTTCCAGGTAGCGCTCCCACGCGTCGGGAAAGAGGTGGCTGGCACCCTCCTGGTAGAACCATTCGAGCTCGCTGCGGCGCAGCATGAAGATGCCGCGCAGCGCCAGCGCCGTGCATCGCCTGGGGTGGGTCTCGGCGTAGGCCAGCGCCAGGGTGCTGCCCCAGCTGCCGCCGAACACGACCCAGCGCTCGATCCCAAGCTGCTCGCGCAGCCGCTCCATGTCGGCGACCAGGTCCCAGGTGGTGTTCTCGCGCAGCTCGGCGTGCGGCGTGCTGCGCCCGCAGCCGCGCTGGTCGAACAGCACGACGCGCCAGACCCTGGGATCGAAATAGCGCCGGTGTTTGGGCTTGATGCCGCCGCCCGGCCCGCCGTGCAGGAAGACGAGCGGCTTGCCCGCGGGGTTGCCGTACTCCTCGTAGTAGAGCGTGTGCAGCGCCGAGACCCTGAGTCGTCCGGTCCGATAGGCCGCCCGCAACGGGAACAGATCGCCCGGGCGTCGGGCGCGTCGCTTCCCGGTCGGCGTCATGGCGCGCATGCTACTCCATCCGCCCGCGCCGCACGCGGCCGGGGCGCCTCATCCGACCGAGATGCACACGCCGGCAGCGAGTGCCACCACCAGCCCCGCGCCCTGGGCCACGCTCCAGCGCTCGCGGAGCGCGAAACGCGCGGTCAGCACGGTCGTGGCGGGCGCCAGCGAGACCAGCGCCGAGACCAGTACCAAGGGCGCGCGGTGGACGGCGATCAGGAACGCGACGTTGGCCGCGGAGTCGAGCGCGCCCGCGCCCAGCGAGATGGGCCGCGCCGCCGCCGGCAGGACGAGCGATGATCGCCGCGCGAGGAACCAGCCGGCGAGCAGCCCCATGGCGGTGCCACGCGCCACGGCCAGCGGCCACAGTCCCGAATGGGCGCCGATCCGGGCCATGAACACCAGGAACCAGCCGATCACGAGCCCGGCCGCGATCGAGACCACGAGCGTCCGCCGCACGTGCGCGCGCGGGAAGTGGCCGGGCCCTGCGCCGGTGTTCGAGAGCAGCGGGATCGCCAGGATGGCGAGGCCGACGCCGAGCCCGGCGACCACACTCGGCCGCTCGCCGGCGACCAGGCCGAACCCCACCGGCACGCACAGGCCGATGAGGCTGAAGACGGGCGAGGCCAGGCTCATCGGCCCGAGGGCCAACGCGCGGTACATGAGCGAGGCGCCGGCGGCGCCGCACACGCCCGCGGCGGCCCCCCAGCCTAGGTCGGCGGCGGTGGGGGCACCAGGCATGAACGGCATCGCGACCATCAGCACCGCGAGTGCCCCCAGCCCCGAGAAGGCGGTGACCAGCATCGCCGGGGCGCGCTTGGCCGCGATCCCGCCGGTGAAGTCGGCGATGCCCCAGAGCACGGACGAGAGCACCGCGATCGCGAAGGGCGGGGTCATCGGAACGCGAGCGGGGAGCGGCCGGTCACGCGCCGTGTCGCCGCGGCGTCGCGCCGCGATGCGGCATCGCGGACCTCACGGCCGCCGCCAGCCCTCGCCCGCGCGCTGGGCCCGGCCCTCGGCCTCGAGCTTGATGAGATGCGCCAGCAGCGAGCGCTCGGCGTAGCCCCAGAGGGCGGGCGGCGTGTCGGTGTACGCGCGCGCGACCAGCTCGCGCAGGCTCGCGGGCTCGGGCGTGAGGGCCTGGGCCACCTGGGCCTCGCGTTCGAGGCGGTGGCGGATGAGGCCTCGGATGCGCCGCTCCGCGGCGCCTTGCGGTGCCCCGTGGCCGGGGAACAGCGTCTCGACCGGCTCGCTCAGCAGGCGCTCGAGCGAGCGCAGGTAGGCGCTCATGTCGCCCTCGGGCGGGTCGATGATGACCGTGCCGCCCCCGCCGGGGATGTGATCGCCGGTGAAGAGCGACCGGGTGCGCGGGTGGAGGAAGCACAGATGGCCGCGCGCGTGCCCGGGCGTGTGGAGTGCCCGCAGGTTCCAGTCGCCCGCCCCCGGCACGAGCGGGATCCAGTCGCCGTCCTTGAGCACCAGGTCCACGCGCACGTGGCGGGCCGTCTCGGCGTGGGCGGCGACCGGCAGGCGGTAGCGCGCGCGCACCGCCTCGAGCCCGCCCAGGTGATCGGGATGGTCGTGCGTGAGCAGGATGATGCGCGGGCGCCGGCCGTCGGCGCGCAGCGCGTCGATCAACTCGAACAACGACTCGAGCTCCTCGGCCTCGCCGCTGCCGGGATCGATGAGCGCCATCTCGGACTCGCCCACCAGGTAGGCGTTGGTGTGCGTGGCCGGCGGCAGCGGGCGCGTCTTCATCGGGTGGAGGACGATCCCCCACTTGAGCTCGATGCGGCGGGCCGGGGCCGCGGCGCGGCGCGGGGCTTCCGCCAGCCGCGCGGCGAGATCGTCCCCGCCCTCGGCCAGCGCGATCAGGGTCCAGAGGATGGGGGCCGCGATCGTCTCGTGCCCGGCCCGCCAGCGCTCGAGGGCCAGCCGCGGATGCACCCAGCCACCCTCGGCCAGCTCGCCCGCGAGGATGGTGGCCTCCTGGCCGTCCGGCACGTGGGCGAGGAAGTAGTCGGTC
>VBPB01000115.1 GCA_005893365.1 Candidatus Eiseniibacteriota bacterium | reverse complement strand
TGGGAGGCCGAAGCCCCGGTCGCCGCGGCGACGGGCGCGCTCCCCGATGCCGCCGCGCTCGCGAAGAAGCCGGCGGCGCCGGTCCCGCCCCCGACGCCGGCGACCGAGCCTCCGGCGACCGCCACGCCGGCCAAGGAGCACGCCGTCGCCGAGACCCTGCTGGCGAAGCAGCCCGCGGAGCCCGCGCCGGCGAAGGCCCCGGAGCCTGCCGCCCCCATGCCCACGCAGGTCTCGACGCCGGCGCCCGCGACCGCCACGCCGGCCGCGAAGACGGCGCCCGCATCGTCCCAGCCCGCCGCGTCGGCAACCGCGCCGGCCGTCGGCACCGTCGCAGGGAAGGCGCCCATGCCACCCACCGCGACGCTGCCCGAGACGCTCCGGCTCTCGCTGCCCGAGCGCAACCCGCCCTCGGTCTGGCCGCGCATGCTGGCGCTGCCGGCGCTCGACTACCCCGAGGCCGCGCGCAGCAAGGGCGTCCAGGGCGTGGTCTGGGTGCTGGCGCTGGTCGACACCGCCGGCCAAGTGCGCGCGACGCGCATCGATCGGGGGATCCCCGAGCTGAACGAGTCGGCGCTCGCGTGGGTGACCAAGGCCCGCTTCGCGCCGTGCGTGCGCGACGGCGCCACGTTGAGCTTCTGGATCCGCGTCGCGGTCCGCTTCACGCTCTCGTGAGCCTCTCATGACGCTCCCCCTGGTCACCGCCGAGGAGATGCGCCTCCTCGACCGCACCGCGATGGCGCGCGGCATCGCCTCGGGTGAGCAGATGATGGAACGCGCCGGCGCCGGGGCGGTCGAGGCGATGGAGCGGCGTTACGGGCCGACGCTCGGGCTGCGCGTCCTGGTGCTGTGCGGCACCGGCAACAACGGCGGCGACGGTCTGGTCGCCGCGCGCCACCTGCGCGCGCGCGGGGCCGAGGTGCACCTCGGCCTGCTGGGCGACCCGGCGCGGATGCGTGGCGAGGCGCTCGTCCACCTCGAACGCCTGACCGCGACCGGCTTCACGGTGGCCTCGATCACGCATGCGGACGAGCTGGAACGACTGGTCGGATCGCGCGGGCGCTGGGACTTCGGCGTCGACGCACTGCTGGGCACCGGCGCCCGCGGCGAGCCCGAGGGCCTGCTCGCCGTCGGCGTGGAGGTGTTCCGGCGCCTCGACGAGACCGGGACCCGCATCGTGGCGCTCGACCTGCCGACCGGCGTCGACGCCGACACCGGCGTCATCGCCCGCCGGGCGGTGCGGGCGGACCTGACCGCGACCTTCGGCTGCCCCAAGCGCGGGAACCTCCTGTATCCGGGCCGCGCGTTCACGGGCACGCTCGAGGTCGTGGACTTAGGCCTCACCGACGAGCTGATCGCCGCCTCGGCCCTACCGGTGAGCCTGGCGACGGCGCCCGACATGGCCACCCTGCTGCCCGCCCGCGACCCGCGCGCGCACAAGGGCAGCGTCGGGCGCGTGCTGGTGGCGGGCGGCGCGGTGGGGTTGACCGGCGCGGTGGCGCTGGCCGCGCACGCCGCGACCCGCGCCGGGGCCGGCTACGTGCAGGCCGCGATCCCCCGCAGCCTCAACGACGTGCTCGCGGTGAAGCTGACCGAGGAGATGACGCTGCCGAGCCCCGAGACCGCCGAGCGCACGCTGGCGCTCGCCGCCCTCGAGCCCCTGCTCGCGCACGCCGCCGCGGCCGACGTGGTGGCCCTGGGCTCCGGCCTGTCGCGGCATCGCGAGGCGGCGGAGCTGGCGCGGCGCGTGGTCGCCGAGTGCGACCGGCCGCTGGTCATCGACGCCGACGGCCTGAACGCCTTCGCAGGGAACCCGGAGCCGCTCACCCGCGGGCCCGGCGCGCGCGTGCTCACCCCGCACTTGGGCGAGATGGCGCGGCTCACCGGCGTGGCGGTCCCGGCCCTGGAGGCGCGGCGCATCGACGCGGCGCGCGAGTGGGCGCAGCGCTGGCGCTCGGTGGTGGTGCTCAAGGGCGCTCCCACCGTGACCGCCTCGCCGGAGGGGCAGGCGACCGTGAATCCGACCGGGAATCCCGGGATGGCGACCGCCGGCATGGGGGACGTGCTCACCGGCGTCATCGCCGCCCTGGTCGCGCAGGGTCTGGCGCCGTACGACGCGGCCCGGCTCGGCGTCTACGCTCACGGTCTGGCCGGCGACCTGGCGGCGGGCGAACGCGGCCAGTACGGGCTCTCGGCCGGCGACGTGCTCGAGTCGCTGCCGCTGGCGCTGCTGGCGCTGACGCGCCTGCGGGCCGGCGCGGCCCGGGCAGCGGCCGCGGCACCGCGCCCGCACGCCGAGCGCCTGCCCACGCGCTCGGCGTGAACCCGACTTCGCGCGCGGGCCCTCCGCGCCGAGGTCCGGGGCTGAGGTTTGACGATTGCCGGACAGCGCTGTGTGAGAATCCTCATCCCAACCCGAGCGCGCCTTCGTAGAGACGTTGCGCGGCGGGACGGGCCGGGAGCCCGGACGGCGAAGCGAAGACCCGGGAACGCCCGATCCCCCGCGCCTCACCGACGACGAAAGGACTGATGCGATGAACGACAGGATCCTCGTCACCGCGCTGGTGCTGGCGCTGAGTGTGCCCGCCTCGGCGTTGGCGGCTGGCGCCGGACCCGCGACCCCGTCGGGCGCGCGGGCGAAGGAGGCGATCGTGAAGGTCACCCACAGCGAGAAGGAGTGGCAGAAGCTCCTCACCTCCGAGCAGTTCCGCGTGTTGCGGCAGCACGGCACCGAGGTCGCGTTCACCGGCAAGTACTGGAACAACCACGCCGAGGGGACGTATCTGTGCGCGGCCTGCGGGCTCGAGCTGTTCAGCTCGGCGACCAAGTTCGACTCGGGCACCGGCTGGCCCAGCTTCTGGCAGCCGTTCGAGAAGAGCCACGTGATCGTGAACACCGACGCCTCGTACGGGATGTCGCGTGACGAGGTCACGTGCGCGCGGTGCGGCGGACACCTGGGCCACGTGTTCGACGACGGCCCCAAGCCGACCGGGCTGCGCTACTGCATCAACTCGGCCGCGCTCAAGTTCGCGGAGAAGGATAAGAAGTAGCGGACGAGCGCCCGCCGGATCGGACCCAAAAACACGCCGGCCCGCGTCGCGCGACGCGGGCCGGTTCCGTCGGGTCGGGCACGAGGCCCGAAAAACCGCTACGCGAGGTGCGGGGTGATGCTGGCGAGCATGGCCGCCTTGGGGCGGGCCCCCACCATCTTCTCGACGACCTGCCCCCCCTTGAACAGCAGCAGGGTCGGGATCCCGAGCACGTTGTAGCGCCCCGAGACCTCGCCGTACTGGTCGACGTCGAGCTTCACCACCTTGAGCTTGCCCAGGTACTCCTTGGCGATCTCGTCCACGGCCGGGGCGATGGCCCGGCACGGGCCGCACCAGGCGGCCCAGAAATCGACGAGCACCGGCGTCGGTGAGTTCAGGACCTCGGCTTCGAAGGTCGCGTCGGTGACTGCGACTGCATTCGACATGGAAACACCTCCCGTCACGCCCTAGTATGCCTTCGAGTGCCCATTCCGATGCACGGCCGGGCGCTTGGTTGCAGCGTCATTTCCCGCGGGGCGCAGGATAGGTGCGCATCGGGAGAGCCGTCAACCCGCTCCAGCCGCCCTCGGAACCCGGCGCCTCGCCTCGTGTAACGCGGTCCCTCCACCGGCCCCAGCCCGGCCACGAGCCCCCGATGATCCCGCTCCGCGACGACAATCCCTCGCTGACGGTCCCGGTGGTCACGCGCGTCCTGATCGCGCTCAACGTCCTGGCGTTCCTCGGGGAGATCCGGCTCGGGCCCGAGCTCCACCCGTTCATCGCCCATTGGGCGCTCATCCCCGAGCGGCTGACCCTGGCGCTGCGCGCGGGCCAGGGACCGGCGCTGGGCGTGGCGCTCACCGGGCTCACCTCGATGTTCCTGCACGGCGGCTGGCTCCACCTGGCCGGGAACATGTGGTACCTGGCGATCTTCGGCGACAACGTCGAGGACCGGCTGGGACACGCCGGGTTCCTTGTCTTCTATCTGGTCGCCGGGCTGGTCGCCGCGGCACTCCACTACGCGGTCAACGCGGACTCGGTGGCCCCCACCGTGGGCGCCAGCGGTGCCATCGCCGGCGTGCTCGGCGCCTACCTGGTCGCCTTCCCGCGCGCGCGCGTGGTCACGCTGGTGCCGCTCTTCCCGTTCTTCCAGGTCATGGCGCTGCCGGCGGTGGTGGTGCTCGGCTTCTGGATCGTGATGCAGTTCTTCAGCGGCGCGCTGGCGCTCGGCTACGGGGCCGGCGGCGGCGTGGCGTGGTGGGCGCACATCCGCGGGTTCGCGTTCGGCTTCATCGTCATGCGCGTGCTGGGCGGCGCACGGCGGCGGGCGCCCGAGGTGCTGGAGGCCTGAATCAGCGGCGCGGCCGGGCGGTTTGCCGGGGCCGGCGCCAGCGATTACGCTGCCGCGACTCCCCCTGCACGCACGCCGAGAGGATCGGAGGTCCGACATGGAAGTCGAAGCGCTGGCACCCTTCCACCCCGCGATCGTCCACACCCCGATCGCCCTCATCATCGTCGGCGCCATCTTCGAGCTGACGGGCCGCGCCCTCGACAACGAGTGGTGGCGGAAGGCGGCCTTCGCGATGCTCATCGTCGGCGTGCTGGGCGCCTTCCTCGCCGTGTCCTCGGGTGGGCCCGCCGGCGACCACGCCGAGCATCAGGGGGTCTCCGAGCAGGCGGTGGACGCGCACGAGGAGATCGCCAAGATCTCGCTGTGGCTCGGCATCGCCGCGGTGCTGACCCGCGCCCTGGCCGGGCGGATGGGGGCGGCGCGCGCCGCAGTGGCGGCCTTGGCACTGCTGCTCCATCTGGCGACCGCGACCACCGTCGGCATCGCGGGCTATCGCGGCGGGAAGCTCGTGTTCGAGCACGGCGCCGGCGTCAAGGTGAGCGGCAAGCTGCTGGCGGTGCCGGAGGGCGAGAAGCACGGGGCCAGCGACGAGCCGGGGAAGAAGCCCGACAAGGACTAGCGGGACGGGGGTGGACTCGCGCGGTCGGCGGGCTCTCGCTCGCGCGCTACGGCTTCCCCTCGACGACCAGCTCGTGCCGCCCCCAGTCGATGGTGACGCGCTGGTCGCGGAAGAAGTCGTGCGACAGGATGCCGTCGCGCCGCACGCCGTGCCGCCAGAGTTCGCTGTCGTCGAGCGCCCCGGACCAGCCGGCGACCTTCTCGCGCAGCAACGGACCCACCGCGACATTGGGCACGGTGACCGCGGTCCAGGGACGGCCCTGCAGCACGCTGCCCGCGCCCTTGATCAGACGCGCCATCCGGCCGGCCTTGACGCCCACCTCATCGAGCACCGCGCTCGGGGCCGCGACCCCGCAGCCGGCCACGCCGCTCTGCACCACCAGCGCCATGCGGCGGCCGCCGTTGAGCGAGCCGTAGACGGTCAGCTCCGACTCGCCCCACAGTTCGAAGGGCACGCGCTGGGCGCCCGGGCCGACCGGATAGGGACGGCCGGGCCGGCGCAGCTCGAGGGAGCAGCCCGAGCCCGATCACGCCCGCCACCGGCTCGGCCTGCGGGTTCACCTCAAGCGACCACTTGCGCAGCCCGACCACGCCGGCCGGCAGGTCCTCGAGCGTGAGGCCGCCCAGCTCGAGCCGCTGGACCACCGCGTTCTGGACCGCGACCCGCGCGCCGTCCCAGAACACCAGCGTCTTGAGGCTCATCATCTTGACGTCGCAGACGCGCGACGACGACGCGTCCACGATCAGGTCGCGCGAGCCGGTGTCGAGCGCCATCAGCACCGAGTGCCCGTTGAGCTTCACGCGCACGAGCGGCACCGGGTAGCCCTTGGACCAGCGCACCTTGGCCTCGTCGGGCCCGGCGGTGACGCGATAGGGCGGATGCTCCGCGAGGTAGTCGAGCATCGGCACGCGCCCCGGATCGTTGAGCTTGGGCGCCAGCTCGGCCGCGCGCGCGTAGGCACCCCGGCGCAGCAGCGTGGCGTAGAGGTCGGCCAAGGGCTCGAGGTCGCCGCCGGCCGCGACCGCGGCACTGAGCAGGCTCTCGGCCTCGCCCAGCCGGTCGGCGAACAGCGCCAGCTTGCCGAACGCGGCGTTGGCGCCCGCATCGGCCGGGGCGAGCGCGAGCGTGCGCCCGTACACCGCGCGCGCCTCGTCGAAGCGCCCGAGGCGCAGCAGCGCCTGGCCGAGCGTGTCGAGCCGCGCCGGCTCGGTACCGTGGCCGAGCGTGTCGCGGAGCGCCTGGCGCAACTGCGCCTGCGCGTCGCGGTAGGACGGGTCGGGCGCGAGCCAGTCGGCGAAGGCGGCGCCGGCGACGCACAGCAGCAGCATCGCGGCGAGGGGCCCAAGGCGGGTCACCGTCCCGGGCTCCGCGGCCGCGCGGGACGCTCCGCCCTCACCGTCCCTCTCCCAGGAAGCGGCGCGTCGTCTTGAGCAGCACCTCGGCGCCGATCGCCAGACACCGCTCGTCCACGTCGAAGCGCGGGTGGTGGTGCCCGTAGACCAGGCCCTTCTCCTGGTTGCGCGAGCCGACGGCGATGAAGCAGCCGGGGATCTTGCGCAGGAACGCCGAGAAGTCCTCGCCGCCCATGGTGCGCACGTCGTCGCGCACGTTCTCGCGGCCGACCACCTCGGCGGCGGCCTCGCGGGCCAGCGCCGCCATCGCCGGGTCGTTGACGGTGGGCTGGTTGAAGCGATGGTAATCCACCGCGACGCTGCAGTCGAAGGCCGCGGCCACGCCGCGCACGATGCGCTCGAACTGGCCGGGCAGCCGCTCCCACAACGCCGGGTCGAAGACGCGCACCGTGCCGTTCATCCAGGCGGTCCCGGGGATGATGTTGAAGGCGCTGCCGGCGCGGAGTTGGGTGACGCTCACCACCACCTCGTCGAACGGCGAGGTGGTGCGGCTGGCGATGGTCTGCAGCGCCGTCACCATCTGCGCCAGGCAGACGACCGGGTCGATGCCCAGGTGCGGCATCGCGCCATGGGCGCCCTTGCCGGTCACGGTGACCGTGAACTCGTCCACCGCCGCCATGAACGGTCCGGGCGTCACGCCCACCACGCCCAAGTCCAGGTCCTGCCAGACGTGCAGCCCGAAGGTGGCGTCGGGCTTGGGATCGGCGATGGCGCCCTCGTTGATCATGCCCTCCGCCCCGCCGCCGCACTCCTCGGCCGGCTGGAAGCAGAGGGTCACCGCGCCCGGCAGCTCGGCCCGGTCGCGCACCAGCGTCTTCGCCACGCCGAGCAGGATGGAGGTGTGGCAGTCGTGGCCGCAGGCGTGCATCTTCCCCGCCACCTGCGAGCGATAGGGGGTGTCGTTCTCCTCGTGGATGGGCAGCGCGTCCATGTCGGCGCGGAGCAGCACCGTCTTCCCGTGCCGGCCGCCGCGGACGGTGGCGAGCACGCCGGTCTTGGCGACGCCGGTGCGCACCTCGAGGCCCAGGGCCTCGAGCCGCTCGGCCACGATCCCCGCGGTCCGCGTCTCCTCGAACGCGATCTCGGGATGCTGGTGCAGGTCACGCCGCACGGTGACCAGGTCCTTGAGGGTCTCCTCATCGAGTGTGGGCGAGAGCGTCTTCATGTCGGACCTCGTGTGGGGAAGCGTGTCGAGCGTGACGGGATCATTTGCGGCCCGAGACCACCCAGGCGAAGCCCGGGGCACGGATGAGCGGGCCGACCACGAACGGGCGCAGGGCGCCCACCAGCCGCTGGCCGAGCCGGCGCTGGTCGGCGCGAGAGAGCGTGAGGTAGAGCTCGCGGCTCGGGCCCGGGACGCCGAAGGTCATCGCCAGCACCTGGTCGAGACTGTTGTAGGTGAGCGGCGTCACGACGCCGGCGCTCGCCACCGCCTTGAACCCGGCCTGCCGCAGGTGACGGGCCAGCGCGCCGGGACGCGCGAAGCGCAGCGGGTGCGGCGCGTGCTCGGGATCGGGCGGAGGCTCGCGCAGGAACGGCCGGATCGCCCCGTCGCGGGCGGCGAAGTACGGGTTGCGCTCCACCGGGCCCCACACCGCGAAGGCCGCCCGGCCGCCCGGCTTGAGCGCCGAGCGGATGCGGGCGAGGGCGCCGGCGATGTCGTCCACGAACATCAGGCCGAAGCGCGAGGTGGCGCCGTCGAACCGCGCGCGCCCCGGCTCGAAGCGGGCGATGTCGCGGGCCACGAAGCGCAGGTTGGTGACGCCGTGCTGCCGCGCGCGCCGCCGCGCCACCTGGAGCATCGGGCGCGAGACGTCGACGCCCAGCACGGCACCGCGCGGACCGACCAGCTTGGCGAGCGTCAGGGTCGGCTCGCCCGACCCGCAGCCCACGTCGAGCAGGCGCTGGCCGGGCTTGACCGCCAGGGCGCGGATCAAGGCCGGATCCACGGCGGCGAGCGAGTACATCAACTGGGGCTCGAAGCACTCCCAGCCGAGCGCCGACTGCTCCCAGTTGTGCTTGACCTGTGCCCGCCACCGCGCCGGAGTCAGATTGCCAGGCATGCCGCGGATCACCTCGGGGCGCCGCCCTAGGCGTGGTGCCGACCGCCGGTGGGTGACGCCTTCCCGGGCGGAGCGCGTGGCGCGCCCCGCCCGTGGTCTCGTCTAGTGTCCCGTATCGGAAATCATGCACACGCCGCGCGGGTTCTCGTGGCCGCTGGCGGCGTCGCTCCTCCTCCGCGTATCGCAACGGATACGCGTCGTCGTCGCTCCTTGCCAGCGTCCACGATCCCTCCGCGGGGCATGCACATGATTTCCGGTACGGGACACTAGTGCTTCTTCGTCGTGTCCGGCGCCGCGGGCACCGCGGGCACCGAAGGCGGCGTCTGCACGGTCGTGTCCCGGGGCGCCGTGGTCTCGCCGACCTTGAGCAGCCTCCGGCGCTCGACCTCGCGCTTGAGCACGTCCTTGTTCTGCACCGAGAACTCGACGCGGCGGTTCTTGGCCATGTTGAGCTCGCTGGTGTTGGGCACGAGCGGCACGCTCTGGCCGTAGCCCTTGGCCGTGAACTGCTCGGGCTTGAGCGTCGGGAACTTGCGCTGGAGGTAGGCGAGCACCGAATCGGCGCGCGCCTCGCTCAGCTTCTGGTTGGACGCCTTCTTGCCCTTCGAGTCCGTGTGGCCGCCGACCTCGATGCGCAGCTCGGGCCACTTGGCCAGCACCTGCCCGACGATGTCGAGCGTCGGCAGCGACTCGGGCAGCAAGTTCGCCTTGCCGGTCTCGAAGTTGACGTTCTGCAGGCGGATCATGCCGGTGTCGAGCAGCTCGGTCTCGCGCTCCACCAGCTCGATCGGGCAGCCGTGCGCGTCCACCTGGTTGCCGGGCGAGGTGTCCGGGCACATGTCCAGGCCGTCGCAGACGCCGTCGCCGTCGCTGTCCTTGGGGCAGCCGTGCTCGTCCACCGTGCAGCCCTTGGGCGTGTTGGCGCACTGGTCGATGCCGTCGAGCACGCCGTCGCCGTCGCTGTCCTTGGGACAGCCCTTGGCGTCCACCGTGGCGCCCTTGGGCGTGTCGGGGCATGTGTCGACGCCGTCGCAGACGCCGTCCCCGTCGGCGTCGCCCGGGCAGCCGCTCGCGTCCACCTTGCAGCCCGCCGGCGTCTTCTCGCACTTGTCGAGGCCGTCGAACACCTTGTCGCCGTCGCTGTCGATCGGGCAGCCCTGCGAGTCCACCCGCGCGCCCTTGGGCGTGTCGGGGCAGTGGTCGCGCTTGTCCGGCACGCCGTCGCCATCGGTGTCGCGCGGCTTGGCGCCCAGGGCCACCGTGAGCCCCGCGCCCAGCGTCAGGTAGTCGGTGCTGCTGTTGCTGAAGTCCTTGGGGACCCACCGGCTGTCGCGCACCTCGAGCCGCAGGCCGACGTTGTCGGCCATCCAGAGCCGCACGCCGCCGGCGACGTCCAGCGTGCCCTGATTGAGGTTGGTGTTGCCGGTGTGGGTGATGCGCGCGGCCCCCGCGCCCACCGAGACGAACGGGCCGCCGGCGCGCCGGGCCCAGGGGGTGAAGAGCAGGTTGCCCGAGGCGTGGAAGAAGCCGTGGTCGCCGGCCGGGCCCGAGAGCACGTCCTCGGCGGTCGGCGAGGCCCCGGTCGCCACCTCGAAACCCATCCAGGGCTGGAACTGGTAGCCCACGCGCAGGCCGGCGTAGACGGCGTCGCGCAGCCCGACCCCGCCGGCGGGCTTGAACTGGGCGTCGAAGAGCGTGTAGCCCCCGATCGGCGTGATCTCGAGATGCGGACCGATGGGCTCGGCGGCCGCCGGGCGCGCCGCGAGCAGGGCGGCGACGGCCGGCACCAGGATGGCAACACGCAGGCGCACGATTCCTCCTCCTTAAGAAAACATGCCCCGCCACCATCGCGGGTGCGGCTCGTTCAGCGAGCCACGACTGGCCCGGGGACATTAGCGGGCGGATGGGCGCGGGGCAAGGCGGGTCCGCGCGCGCCGCGCGGCGCCGGCGGCGCGCACGGGGGCGGCCGCTCAGAACGTGCTCTGGAGTTGCAGGAAACCCTTGTCGTGCCACAGCGTCACCTCGTAGGGCTCGTGATCCAGCTCGAAGCCCTCGACGCCCTGGACGCTCACGCGCCCGAAGCGGGCGATCAGTCCCAGGTAGGCGCGCGATTCCTTGCGCGTGCCGTAGGTGGGGAGCACCACCGGCGAGGGAGCGCCGGTCTGGGTGATGGTGATGCGGTCGACCATCGCTCCGAGGCGCATGGCGAGCCGCTGGTTGGGGCGCCAGCGCCCCTCGGCCTGCAGCACGCGGTCGACGCCGGCGAAGGTGCGCGGGCCGAATGGTGGGGCGTGGATCTGCGTGCGCTCCTGGTAGAGCCAGCGCAGCTCGGCGGTGAACCGCGGCGTGAGGCGGCGGCTGGCCGCGGTCTCGATCGTCCACTGGCGGCGGAAGTCGCGGTTGTCGGGCTTAGGCTGTGCCACCGGCGCCTCGGAGCTGGCGGCCTGGTGGTTGGTGCTGCGCACCTCCCAGTCGAGCCCGAGCGCCCTGGTCTCGACCGAGGCCCAGGCGCGCGTGCCCCAGAGCTTCGCGAGCGACGTCACGCCCGGGTTCCCGAGCGCCGAGAGCCGCTTGGTCCCCGGCGTGAGGTAGCGCCCGCCGACCTCGGCGCGCAGCCACGGCCGGCGCACGACCATCCGGAGCCCCGGCTCGTAGGGATGGCGCAGGTAGGGCTCGGAGACCCCGCCCACCCGCGACTGGCGGAAGGCCCAGAGGTTGTTGAACATGTCCTCGAGCCCGGCCACGAGGCGCAACTGGAACGCCGAGGTGTCGGAGCCCACGTCCCACATGAACGCGAAGTCCTGGCGCGACTTGTCGTGGAAGGGGCGGAACATCCCGACCGCCGTGCCCAACCGGGTCGGGAAGTGGAACGAGAAGTCCAGGTACTGGTAGTCGACCTGGTCGTCCCGCTCCTGCGCGAGATCGAGGCCGAAGAAGGCGCTGCGCCCGAGCGGGGCGCGCAGCTTGAGCTCGGTCTGGTCGAGCCACTGCCCCGAGGTCAGGCAGGCCTGCGAGGTGCGGACCGCGAGCGGCGCGCGCTCCCACTCGCGCGCCCACTCGCGCGGCGGGCGGGCGAGCAGGTGGTCGATGGTGCTCTCGTCGTCCTCCTCCTGCGCCTCGACGCTGAAGGTGGAGAACTCCTCGCTGCCGGCCCGCGCCGGGCGCGCGGCGGCCAGGACCAGCGCGGCGGCGGCGAGCAGGGCGGCGAACGCGTCCGCGCGCGCGCGGACGGCGCGCGGGGTCACGCCCCGGCCTTCGCCAGCACCCCCGAGGCCCGCGCCTCCGCCAGCCGCTGGACGAACGCCTTGGCGCGCTGGGTGATCTCGTTCATCCGGCCGGCGTCGGCCAGCTTGGGGTCGGCGATCGCCGCCCCGAGCCCCACACCCACGCAGCCCGCGTTCAGGAAGGGCACGGTGTTGTCGAGGTGGGTCCCCCCGGCGGCGAGGAACGGGATGTCGGGCAGCGGATCGCGGATGATCTTGATGTAGTCGGGGCCGCCCGCCACGCCCACCGGGTACACCTTGATGACGTGCGCCCCCGCGTCGCGCGCGGTCAGGATCTCGGTGGTCGTGTAGGCGCCCGGGCAGTACATCACCCCGGCCGCCAGCGCCACGCGCGCCACCTCGGGCGAGAAGTTGGGCGCCACGATGAAGCGAGCACCCGCGTCGAGCGCGGCGCGGCACTGGTCGGCGGTGAGCACGGTGCCGGCCCCCATCGTGGCCCCGGGCGGCGGTGTCCACGCCTTCATGGCGCGGAGCGCGTCGGGCACGGTGAAGGTGATCTCGATGAGCGCGATCCCGCCCGCCGCGACCGCCTTGGCCGCGGCCAGTGCGGCGTCGGCCGAGGCGGCACGGATGACGCTGATCAGATGCCGCTCGCGCAGCGTGGTGAAGGCGGTCGGTTCCATGGCGTGTGCCGGACTCTAGGCGCGCCTACGATGCGCTGGCAAGCGGGAATGAAGTGGAGGGCCGGAGGTTGCGGAGAGCCGTGACTTGCGCCGTCCGGTTGTGCGCATGCAAGCACTCGAATACGCTCCCCACTCTCGTCTTCCGCGGGCACCCGCATGCCAGGCGAGACCTTCACGGAGTGCCCATTGCATTCTCGACCCACCCAAGGGCGCAGCGACCGGAGAATGAGCGGCGGCCTCCCCCAGACCACGACGGGGGTCGCACGGGTGAGCTCGCGACCCTGGATGACGGCGATGGCGGTGCTCGGCCTGGTCGTCGTGCTGGCGGCCGATGTATTCCGGATCGGCTTCTTCGCCGATGATTTCCACTTCCTCGATATCGCTCGAAGGGTGCCCTGGTGGGCTGCGATCGACGGGCGATTCGGCCTCTACCCTTGGTTTCGGCCCCTGTCGCGCGAGCTGTATTTCGCCGTCGTGGCGGCTTCCGGTCCCGCCGGCCTGGTGGTGGCACATGGGTTGAGTCTGGGGTGCGTGCTCTGGTGCGCCTGGCAGATCCGGGCCGTGGGCCTGCGCCTGCTTGGTCCTCGGAGCGCGGCCATCGCGCCGGTGCTCTTCCTGACCTACGGCATGACGAAGTTCCTCGCCGCCTGGGCGAGCGGCTTTCAGGATCTGTTGGCCCTGCTGTTGTCACTGTCCGCGATCAAGGCACAGATCGATGGCCGATTCCGGCGCGCGGCCGTCTGGGCCTTCCTCGGGTTGTTCGCGAAAGAAACGGCCGTCGTGGTCTTCCCCATCCTCGTGGCGTATGGCCTGCTCCTCGGGCCGGCGGGCAGGAGACGAAGCTGGATCGTGGCCCACAGCGCCGCGCTCGCCGCAGGCGTCGCGATCCACGTGATCGTTCGCACGACCTGGAGCGGTCATGGCGTCGTCCCCCACGTCGAGGGCTCCTGGCCCGCCGTGGCGGCGGCGCTGGTCCGCACGGTCACCGGATTCGTGGGCGGCACCCCGGTACGTGAGCCAGGCCCGCTCCTGCTGGCCGGCCTCGCGGCGGTCGCCGCCCTCGTCCTCGTGCTCCCGGCGTTCCTGAAGGATGCACCCCGCGACGATCCGCACCGCGACGATCGAGCCGGCCTATCCGGGCCGACGGTCGCCTTCCTGGCCACCGCGACGGCGCTCGGCACGCTGCCCCTGGTTCTTGGCGTCGGTCGGGTGTCGCCGCACGACTACTATGCGTTTTCCGCTGCGCCCTGGTCAGCCTTGCTCCTGGCGTCGGCGATCGCCCGTCTCCCGCGCGCCGCCGTCATGATCGTCGTTGCGAGCATGGCCGCGTGGAACACGTCGGCCTTGGGGTATCGGCGCGTCGACCTCCAGTCCCCTCGCGCGTGGGAGTTCCGCCGCTGGGACTGGCCGGAAGCCCTCCGGCTGTCCGCCGTGGCGAAGCGTCTCCAGAATGACTTGCGCCAGCAGGTGGCCTTGCGCCCAGACAGCTTGGTGATCCTGCTGTCGGGCATGAGCAACGGATGCTTCTTTCAAACCGAGGATGGACCTGCCGCACGCGAGAGCCTTCACGATTCCACGGTACGCGCATTCTGGCTGTATGCGCCGCCGTTCGGGCTCGAGCCTGGGCACTTCGAGATCCTGTCGTTCAATCAGGCCTCGAAGCACCTCGAACGCCACGCGCTGCCGCTCGAGGTTCGCAAGCGACTCGCCGCGGTCGCCCTCGCCGCGGGCGAAGCTCCGGCGTCCTGGGCCCTCGCGTCCTACGGTGACGCCGTCGACAACGCCACCTTCGCGCTCGCGTACGCCCGGGCGGCGGCCGCGCTGATGGTGGGGGGCATCGCCGGTGCTCGACCGGTGCTGGCACGCCTCGGGGTGCCGGACTCCGACCGCGCGGCCGCCCGCTTGGCCGAAGCAGAGGTCGGCCGTGCCAGCCCCCTCTACCAGCCGATGGTCCACATGCTGCGTTCGCCATTCGAACCTGGCACCCATCTGACCCTTGGCCGGGCGTTATGGAGCGGACGCCATTGGATCCCCGCCGCCGTTGAGCTGCGCATCGCCGCGACGTTGGACCCCTCGCTGTTCCGCGAGCGACTCACGCTGGCCTTGCTCATGACCCGCATGGGGCAGCCCGATGCTGCCCGCAGAGACCTCCAAGCCTTGGCCGCTGATGCGGCCGGCACGCCGCTCGGTGATGAGGCACGCGACTTCCTGGCCTCAACGACGCACTCGAGGGTCCACGCGAGGCGGTGATGGGTTCGGCCTGCTCGATGAAGTTCGACCGACCGCCTTGCCCGCGATGCAGCCCCCGTGCACTATCCCCTCGGTGAACGTGACCCCCTCCCTCCATCGCGCCCCGGGCGCCGGTGCGCCGCCGCGCCGCCCGTGGCTCCCGGTCGTACTCGCCTGGGCGGCGGGCGGCCTCGTGGTCCTGGTCGTGGCCGCGTGGGCGGCGCTGACCGTGATGTTCCCGCCGGACAAGGTCCGGGCCCTGGTCTCGGAGCAACTCTCGGCGGCGCTGGCCCGTGAGGTGCGCTTCACCCACGCCGCGCTCGGCCTGTGGCCGCCGGTGCGCCTCTCGGTGCGCGAGCCGGCGCTGGCCGAGCCGGGCGGCTTCGCGCACGGGGCGGCGCTGCAGGCGCGCGCGCTCCACCTCGACCTCGACATCCTGCCGCTGCTCGGGCGGCACCTCGTCGTGCGGCGTCTGGTCCTGGATCGGCCGCAGATCCACCTCGTGCTGCTCGAGGACGGGACCACCAACCTCGAGGGCATGATGAAGCCCAAGCCCTCGGGTGCGGCACGGGCGTCCGGCGGCGCGATGTCGCTCGCCATCCGCGATCTGCGGGTCGAGGGCGCTCGCGTGCTGGTGGACGACCTCAAGGCGGCGCGGCGCGTGGCCTTCGGGGTCGAGAGCCGGGTGGCGCTCAGCGCCGAGGCCGATGGCGCCCGCTTCGGCACCACCGGCGAGACGCGCGTCACCGATCTCGCCTTCGGCCCGCTCACCGCCGCGCGGCTCTCGGACCTCAACCGGTCGCTCGCGCGCCTGGAATGGCGCCTCGGCCACGACGCCAAGTTCGACGCGGCTCAGAAGCGGCTGGCGCTCGGGCGGCTGGCCCTGGGCTTGGGTCGCGCCCAGTTGGCGGTCTCGGGGGTGGTCGACGATCCCGGCCCGCGCGCGCGGCTCGACCTGCACGCGCTCGGCGCGGGTGTCGACCTGGGCGCCATCCTGGGCTACCTGGCCGCGGCCGACGCCCAGGCCGTCCACGGCGTCTCGGGCGGCGGGCGGCTCGACTTCGACCTGCGCGCCGCCGGCGCGCTGGGGCAGCCGACGACGCCGTCGCTCACCGGCACACTCACGATCGCCGACGGGTCGCTCCACTATCCGGGGGCGCCGGCCGGCGTCACCGGGCTCGCCTGCGCGGCGCGCTTCGCCCCCGACTCGCTCCTGATCGGCGACCTGCGCGCGCGCATCGCCGATCAGCCGGTGCGCGCCGCCCTCCAAGTCGCGCACTTCGCGGACCCGGTCGCGCGCTTCGCGCTGCAGGGCGATCTCGACCTGGCCAGCATCGCCCCGCTGGTCGCGCCGGCCGACACCAAGCTCGGCGGCCGCGTCGCGGTGGACGTGCGCGGCAGCGGGCGCGCGAAGGACCCGGGCTCCCTGGCGCTCGAAGGCGGCGCCAAGCTCAAGGACGTCGCGGTCCAGTCGCCGGCACTGCCCCAGCGCGTCGAGGGGATCCGCGGCGACATCCGGTTCACGCCCGCGCACGCCAGCGTCACCGGCTTTCAGGCGCGGGCCGGCAAGTCGTCGTTCGCCTTGGGCGCCACGGTGACGCGCCCGCTCGCGCTGATGGCTCCGGTGAGTGGTCCCAAACACGTCGCGCCGGCGGGTGTCGAGTTCAAGCTCGACTCGCCCTACCTCGACCTGGCGGAGCTGCTGCCGGTGACGCCCGGCGCGCCCGTCCTGCCCAACGCCACCGGCGGCGGGACCGTCCACATCGCCCGGCTCAAGCACCAGAAGCTCGACGTGTCCGACGTGGCCGCGCGCGTCGGCCTCGAGCCCGGCGTGCTCACCGTGCCGGACTTCTCGCTCAAGGCCTACGGCGGCTCGTCGCGCGGCAACGCCCGGTTCGACCTGCGCGAGCCCGCGAAGCCGGTGTTCGCCCTCAAGAGTCGCGTCGACAGCCTGAACGCCGACGCCCTGCTCTCCGCGTGGACGCCGGCCAAGAACTTCCTGCACGGCTCGCTCACCACCGATCTCGATCTCTCGGGCGCCGGGCTCACGCTCAACGACCTCAAGCGCACCATCACCGCCGTCGGCATGGCCGCGGTCGCGCGCGGGACCTTGGGCCCCGGCCCCGCGCTCGAAGCCGTGGCGCGGCTGACCAAGATGCCGGCGCTCAAGGAGCTGCACTTCAAGGACGGGCACGTCCCCCGGCGAGCACGGCCAGTGGAAGCTCGCGGGCGCGGTCGGCTTCGACGGCTCGCTGGACTACGCGGTGAGCGCCACGTTGCCGCCCGAGGTCGCCTCGCGGCTGGGCGCCGCCTCGGCGCTCGCCGCCGGGGCGCTCAGCGACGGGCAGGGACGCATGCTCCTCGACCTGCACCTGGGCGGGAGCGTCACCGCACCCCAGGTCGGCTGGGACACGCGGGCGATGCGCGACCGGTTGGCGGGCAAGGCCTCGCAGGCGCTGAGCGAGCAGCGCTCCCGGCTCGAGAGCGAGGCGCGCAACGCCGTGGGGGCGCACCTGGGATTGGCGCCGGACAGCTCGGGCGCGGGAATCGGGCGGGCGAATCCCGTGACCCTGGACAGTCTCAAGCGCCGGGCGGGCGGGCTGCTCAAGGGCCTGTTCGGCGGCGGCGGCCGGGATACCACGCCGCCCTAGGATGCTTCAGGCGCGCCGCCTTCCGGCGGTTGCGAACGTGGAGGAGGCCGGACGATGCTCGAGGACTTCAAGAAGTTCCTGCTGCAGACGAACGCGCTGGCGCTGGCGGTCGGCGTCATCATCGGGGCGGCGGTC
>VBPB01000331.1 GCA_005893365.1 Candidatus Eiseniibacteriota bacterium | reverse complement strand
CTTTCCCTATCTTCCCCCGGCCATTCCTGACCCATCGAGGCTCGGCCGTCGGCGACGGCCGGTGGGGGGTTCCACGGGGGGCGGCACCATGGCTCCTCAGTCGAAGCAGAAGTCACCCAACGAGGGGCTGCGCAGCGCCGGGTTGCTCCTGACGATCCCGACGCTGCTCATCGTTTCGCCCCTGGTCGGCTTTTTCGTGGGCAGTTGGCTGGACCGACGGTTCAAGTGCGGCCCATGGCTCGGCATCCTCGGTCTGGCGGTGGGGTTCGCCGCTGCCGGCCGCGAAACCTACCTCATCTACCGCCGCTACCTGGCGGAAGAAGAAGGGGACAAGCAAGCGCGCCGCTGACCCTGCGTCCGGCGCCCTGAACGCATGGGACTCGAACTCCTCGCCCGGGTCCGCCGCACCTCGCTCTGGGTCGGCGGCATCGCGGCTCTGATCATCGCCACCTACGCCGCGCCGCGCGCGGGGCTGTCGGTGTTCGCCGGCACCGCTTGGTCGCTCGTGAACCTCATCCTGCTCGAGCGGCTGATCGTGGCGCTGACCGGTCTCGACCGGCGCACGTTCCCCGCCACCGGCCGGGCCATCGCCGCGATCGGCGGCCTGCTGCTGCTGTTCGTCGCCGGTTGGCTGCTGCTCCAGCGGCTTCCGGCCACGCTGCTGATGGCCGGCTTCGGCATCCCGTTCGCGGTCATCGTGCTCAAGGCGATCGCGCTGCTGGTCCTGCCCTCGCGGGCCTGGCGGCGCTTCACCCGCACGCCGTGGCCGGCGGTCGCGGTGGTGGTGATCCTCGCCGCGGGCGCGTGGGCGGTCTCGAACGGCTGGTCGGGTGCCCGCAGCGGCCCCGCGACCGGGCCCGTGGCCGCGCGGCAGGCGCCGGGCGGCAGCGAGGCCCCGGTCGCGAGCGAGCCCGCCGCCGGCGAGCACGGCGGCGCCGTGGCGCATGGCGGCGAGGAGGAGAAGGGCCCCGAGAAGTTCGCCAACGTCCTCACGGTGCTCGCCCGCGCCTTCCCGGACGCCGGCTGGGCGCGCTGGCTCCACCACTACGAGGTGATCATCTTCTCGCTGTTCATCGCCCTCATGCTGTGCGTGATCGCCATGCTGGCGACGCGGAACCCCCAGATGGTCCCCGGGCCGCTCCAGAATGGGGTCGAGCTGGTCGTGCAGACGCTGCACGACTTCCTGGTCGACATCCTCGGCAACAAGTACGGGCCGCGCTACGTGCCGTTCTTGGGCACCTTGTTCGTCTACATCCTGGCGATGAACCTGTTCGGCCTGATCCCGTTCATGGACTCGCCCACCTCGAGCCTCAACGTGACCGTGGCCTTGGCCCTGGTCGTGTTCATCTACTCGCAGTACATCGGCTTCCGCGAGCTCGGGCTGGTGGGCTGGGTGGACCACATGGCGGGCAATCCCCGCTCGGCCATCGGCTGGGCGCTGGTGCCGCTGATGCTGCCCATCCACCTGATGGGCGAGCTGGCCAAGCCCATCTCGCTCGCCTGCCGGTTGTTCGGGAACATCTTCGGCGAGGACATGCTGCTCGTGGCGTTCGCCTCGCTCGGCATCACCGTGATGGGCTTCACCCACCTGCCGCTCGGGCTGCCGCTCCAGTTGCCGTTCCTGTTCCTGGCGCTGCTCACCAGCACGCTGCAGGCGCTGGTGTTCACGGTTCTCAGCACGATCTACTTCCTCCTCATGCTGCCGCACGATGACCACGGGGATGAGGCGGAAGGCCACACGCAGTCGCAGCACGCCCACTAACCCAGCAAGGAGGATGACGATGGATTTCCACTCAGCACTCGGATGGGGTCTGCCGGTCGGGATCGGGCTCGCCGCCATCGGCTCGGGCATCGGACTCGGCGGCATCGGCAACGGCGCCATGCAGGCGATCGGGCGCCAGCCGGAGGCGACCGCCAAGATCCAGCTGGCCATGATCATCATCGCCGCACTCGCCGAAGCGCTCACCATCTACGCGTTCGTCACGATGTTCCTCCTCAAGGGCAGCATCGCAGGCTGACCTTCGGCACCCCTGCTAAGGAGCTGACATGAACCTCGTGGACATCCGGCAGGTCGTCACCCAGATCCTGGGCTTCCTGCTCATGGTCTGGATCCTGCGCCGGTACGCCTGGGGCCCGGTCATGGGCATGCTGGAGGCGCGCCGCGAGAAGATCGCGGGCGAGTTCAAGGAGGCGGATCGGCTCAAGGCCGAGGCGCTGGGGCTCAAGACCCGCTACGAGGCCGACCTCAAGGGCATCGAGGCGCAGGCGCGCCAGCGCCTCCAGGAGGCGGTGGCCGAGGGCCAGCGCGTGGCGGGCGAGATCCGGGCCCAGGCGCAGAGGGATGCCGCCGTCCGGATGGAGCGCGCCGCGGACGAGATCGTGCGCGAGCGCGAGAAGGCCAAGGAGGCGCTCAAGCTGCAGGTGGTCGCGCTCTCCATCCGCACCGCCGAGAAGATCCTGCGCCAGAAGCTGGACGACCCCGCGCAGCGCAAGCTCGCGGGTGAGTTCATCGACGAAGTGGGAGCGCTGCGGTGAAAGACGTCACCGTCGCCCACCGCTACGCGCAGGCGCTCTTCCTCGTCACCGAGAAGCGGCGCGTGACCGCGGCCGTCCTCGAAGACCTGAAGGGCCTGCACGCGGTGCTGGCTCCCGGCGGGCGGGTGGCATCGTTCCTGATGGCACCCCAGATGCGGCTCGCCGACAAGCGCAAGGCGCTGGCGGCGGCACTCGATACCCGCGCCCAGCGCGTGGTCGTCTCCCTGCTCGACCTGCTCATGCGCAAGAGCCGGCTCCCGCTGCTGGGGGAGATCCGCGACGCATTCGAGGCGCTGGTGGAGCGGGCCCAGGGCATCCGGCGCGCGCACGTGGTCAGCGCCGTGGCGCTGAACGAGCACGAGCGCACGCGGCTGATCGCGGTCCTCGAGGGCTACACCAAGGCCAGCATCAAGCTCACCGCCGAGGTGGATGCCGCGGTGATGGGCGGCGCCATGGTCCG
>VBPB01000330.1:3230-3976 GCA_005893365.1 Candidatus Eiseniibacteriota bacterium | reverse complement strand
CTATCACACCGCCCTCAGGCACGCCTCGGCCCCGCGCCGCGAGATCGGCGTGCGCACCGTGTTCAACGTGCTGGGGCCGCTCACCAATCCGGCCGGCGCCAGCCGCCAGCTGCTCGGGGTCTTCTCCGACACGCTGGTGCGCACCGTCGCCGACGTCCTCCAGCGCCTGGGCAGCGAGCGCGCCTGGGTGGTCCACGGCCGGGATGGCCTCGACGAGCTGACCGTGTTCGACAAGACCCACGTCGCCGAGCTGGCGGACGGCGCGGTGCGGGAGTTCGAGGTGGATCCCGCCGCCCTGGGCCTCGCGCACGCGACCCGCGACGGGGTGGCGGGTGGCGACGCGGCCGCCAACGCGGCACGCGTGCGCGCGATCCTGGCGGGGGAGCAGGGGTCCGCGCGCGACATCGTCGCGCTCAACACCGCCGCCGCGCTGGTGGTGGCCGGCGTGGCGGCCGATCTGGCCACCGGGGTGCGCAAGGCCGCCGAAGCCATCGACAGCGGCGCGGCGCGGCGGAAGCTGGAAGAGCTCCAGGCGTTCCGGGCCTAGGCTGCGTTTGGAAAGCCGAGCACAAGGCGTGCGAGGGAGCGACGAGCGAGGCGTATCGTCAAGATACTCCGCAGCGAGGAGCGACCGAGCCAACGCAGTGATCGGGTTTCCAAGCGCAGCCTAGAGCGGCCCGGGCGGATCGCCGCCCCCAGGGCGGCAGAGGAGGTACGGCCGTGTTCTGTCCCCGCTGCGGCAAGTC
>VBPB01000330.1:0-3188 GCA_005893365.1 Candidatus Eiseniibacteriota bacterium | reverse complement strand
CTGTCCCAACTGCGGCGCGCCGATGGCGACGGCCGCCATCCCCACCGCCGCGCCCATCGCCGCCGGGCCCGTCGCCGCCGGGCCGATGAGCGGCGCGCCCGCGGTGGCGGCCCCGGCGGCGGCCGTGCCGACGGCCGCGGCGGCCGTCGTCCAGTACGCGGGGTTCTGGCGGCGCTTCTGGGCGCTCATCATCGATTCGATCCTGCTCTCGGTGGCGACCTTCCCCCTCCGTCTCGGCGTCGGGCTTACCGCACTCGCCACGATGCGCGGGCCGGACTTCGACATGAGCGCACTGCCCGGCATCATCATGGCCGCGCTGACCGGGCTGATGGTCAAGGCCGCCATCTCGTGGCTCTACTTCGCCCTGATGGAGTCCTCGCCCAAGCAGGCCACGCTGGGGAAGATGGTGCTCGGGCTCAAGGTCACCGACATGGGCGGGCAGCGGATCTCGTTCCTGCGCGCCTCGGGGCGCTACTTCGCCAGCTACCTGTCGACGATCATCCTCGGCATCGGCTACCTCATGGTGGCCTTCACCGAGAAGAAGCAGGGCCTGCACGACATGGTCACCGGCACGCTGGTCCGGCGCTAGGAGGGATCGTTGAGCCCGGCCATCGGCATCCTGACCCGCATCGCCGACGATCGGCGGCGGCGGATCGATGCGATGCAGCAGGCGGAGCCGGCCTACGCCCTGCGCGCCCGGCTTGGGCCCCCGCGGCCCGCCGGCCGGCTCGAGCGGGCGCTGCGGCGCGGCGCGCCCGCAGCACCCTTGCGGTTGCTGTGCGAGTTCAAGCGGGCCTCGCCGTCCAAGGGCGTCCTCAACGCCACCGCCGATCCGCTCATCTACGCCCGCCTGTACGAGGCGGGCGGGGCGGCCGCGCTGTCGCTGGTCACCGAGCCCGACCACTTCGGCGGCGACCTGGCCTGGATGCCGCGGGTCCGCGCGGCGGTCGGCTTGCCGCTCCTGCTCAAGGACTTCGTCCTCGACTCCTACCAGCTCCTCGACGCCGCCGCGCGCGGCGCCGACGGCGTGCTGCTGCTGGCCGCCCTGCTCTCGGGCGTCCAGCTCCAGCGCCTGATCGGTGAAGCCCGGCTCTTGGGCCTCGACGCGCTGGTCGAGGTGCACGACGAGCACGAGCTGGCGGCGGCGCTTCGGGCCGGGGCGACGCTGGTGGGGATCAACAACCGTGATCTCCAGACCTTCGCCGTCGATCTCGGCACGTCGCTGCGCCTGATGCCGCGCGTGCCCCCGCTGGTGACCGCGGTGGCCGAGAGCGGGCTCTCGACCCCCGACGACCTCGAGCGCCTGCGCGAGACGCGCTGCGACGCGGTGCTGATCGGCGAAGCGTTCATGACCAGCGGCGACCCGGCCGCGACGCTCGCGGCCCTCGCGGCTGCGGCGAGGGGCTAGCCCGTGGCCACCCGCGAGCCCTCGCCCCGCACCATCGTCAAGATCTGCGGCCTCACCCGGCTCGAGGACGCGCGTGACGCCGTCGCGGCCGGGGCCGACTGGCTCGGTTTCGTGGTGCGCGGCGAGAGTCCACGGCGCGTGGAGCCGGCGGTCGCGGCGGACATCGTCGCGGCGCTCCCTGGCGCCCTCGCCGTCGCGGTCATGGTGGCGGTGGCACCCGACGAGGCGCTGGCCCTGGCCCGCACGTGCGGGGCGGCGCGCGTCCAGCTCCACCGCGTGGACCCGGCCGCCTGGCCCGACGACTTCCCGCTGCCCGTGGCCTTCGCCGTCCCGGTCAGCGCCTACGGCCGGCTCGAGGGGCGGCTCCCGTCGGTGCGCGACCTGGTCTTGCTCGACACGGCCGACGGCACCCGTGACGGCGGCACCGGCCGGACCTTCCCCTGGGAGGCCGCGGTGTCGCTGGCGGCGCGCCGGCCGGTGATTCTGGCCGGCGGCCTCGGCCCCGAGAACGTGGCCGCGGCCCTCGAGCGCGTCCGGCCCTTCGGCGTGGACGCCTCGTCGCGCTTGGAGCAAGCACCCGGCGTCAAGGATCCCCAGCAGATCCGGCGCTTCGTCGACGCGGTGCGGCGCTTCGACGCGTCCCGGGGCGCGGGGGTGGATGTCGAACGGGGGAGGCCGGCATGAGCACCCGCCCCGAGGCCCCCGACGCGACCGGCCACTTCGGCCCCTACGGCGGTCGGTTCGTGCCCGAGACGCTGATCCACGCCCTCGACGAGCTGGAGGCGGAGTACCAGCGGGCGCGGACCGACCCCGCGTTCCAGCAGGAGCTGGACGTGCTGCTGCGCGACTTCGCCGGGCGCCCGACGCCGCTCATCGAGGCCCGCCGGTTCTCGGAGGCGGCCGGCTGCCGCGTGTTCCTCAAACGCGAGGATCTGCTCCACACCGGCGCCCACAAGATCAACAACACCGTCGGCCAGTGCCTGCTCACCCGCCGCATGGGCAAGCCGCGGGTCATCGCCGAGACCGGCGCGGGCCAGCACGGTGTGGCCACCGCCGCCGCCGCCGCGCGCTTCGGCCTCGACTGCACCGTCTACATGGGGACCGAGGACGCGAGGCGCCAACGTCTCAACGTCCAGCGCATGCGGCTGCTGGGCGCCGAGGTGCGCGAGGTCGATTCCGGCAGCCGCACGCTCAAGGACGCCATCAACGAAGCTCTGCGCGACTGGGTGACCCGGGTGCGCGACACCCACTACGTGCTGGGCTCGGTGCTGGGGCCCCACCCGTTCCCGACACTGGTGCGCGATTTCCACCGGGTGATCGGGCTCGAGGCGCGCGAGCAGTTCGCGCGGCAGGCGGGCGGGCTGCCCGACCTGCTCGTGGCCTGCGTCGGCGGCGGGAGTAACGCGATCGGTCTCTTCCACGCGTTCCTCGACGAGGCCTCGGTGCGCAAGGTGGGGGTGGAGGCCGGCGGACACGGCCTCGCCAGCGGGAAGCACGCGGCGCGCATCCCCGAGCACAGCGTCGGCGTGCTGCACGGCACGCGCACGCTGGTGCTGCAGGACGACCACGGCATGATTCGCGAGACCCACTCGGTCTCGGCCGGTCTCGACTACCCGGCCCTGGGCCCCGAGCACGCCTGGCTCGCGGACAACGGCATGGCCGAGTACTCATCCGCGACCGACGACGAGGCGCTGGACGCCTTCGAGACGCTGGCGCGGCTCGAGGGCATCCTGCCGGCGCTCGAGACCGCGCACGCGCTCGCCTGGGTGCTGCGCGAGGG
>VBPB01000114.1 GCA_005893365.1 Candidatus Eiseniibacteriota bacterium | reverse complement strand
GAGGAATTGCCGCAGCAGCTGGCCCAGGCGGAAGGCGTGCTCGGCGAACCGGCCGTGCTCGGGCAGGTTGAGCGCGCGCAGGGCGGCCAGTGCCGCCAGGGCCTCGGCCGCCGGGTCGAGCGCCGGCGCGCGGCGGGGCGCGGGCGCGGCGGTCCGGGCCGGCGGGCGGCGGCGCGCCCGCAGCACGACGGCGATCAGGCCCGCGGCGATCAGCGCGGCCGCGACCAGCAGCCAGGGCACGGTCTCCCACCACGGCGCGGCGAGCGGGCCGCGCAGACCGCGCAGCTCCGCGGCGCTGTCGGCGGCCGAGAGCACCGGCACCACGATCAGCTCGACCGACGGCAGGCGCAGCAGCCGCGGTCCGCGCCCGTCGTCGATCTCGACCTGCGGGCCCGGGATCGTGAGCCGGCCGAGCACGAACGCCTGGACCGGGAGCTCGTAGGCCAGGGTGTCGAGCGACCACGACGTGTAGCGGGCGTAGGGTTGCGCCTCGAGCTTCCGTTGCCAGCCGTGCCGCCCATAGACCCGGGGCGTCCCCCAGGTGAGCGCGTCGATCGCCTCCGGGGGCAGCAGGCGCAGCTGCGCCCGGATCCCACCGGTCACTTGGGCCCGATAGAGCGCCCGCTCGCCCAGCCGCACCACCTGGGGCGAGATGACCGCCCGCGGCTCGAATGAGGGAACCGTGGGGTGGACCAGAGGTGCGCCCGCGGGCGCCGGCGTCCCGGCCGCCGCGGTAAGGCCCACGCCCGTCAAGCCCACGGCGCACGCCACCACCACCGCCACCACCGCGCGCGTCGCCCGCGGCTCCCGCCGCCTCACGCGCCGCTCCGCCCGCGCCGGCGCGCCGCGAAGAAGCGCAGCAGGATGGGCAGGTAGGACCGGTCGGTCCGCACCTCGACCATCGGCACGCGCGCCCGCTTCAAGGTCAGCTCCACCTGGCGCCGTTGCTCGGTGCTCCGCGCGTGATAGGCCTCGCGGGTGCGCTTGCGCGACGTGTTCACCAGCCGCCGCTCGCCGGACTCCAGATCCTCGACCTCGACCCAGCCCACCGCGGGCAGCGCCTCGTCGCGCGGATCGCGGGTGATGAGCGCGGTCAGCTCGTGACGCCGGCCCAGCACCCGCCAGTCGCGCACGTCCAGCGTGTCCTCGAAATCGGAGATCCAGAACACCACGCTGCGCCGGTGGCTGGTGCGCAGCACGAATCGCGCGGCCTCACCCAGGCGCGTGCCCGAGGCCCGGGGCTCGGCGTCGAGCACGTCGCGCAGCAGCCGCAGGACGTGGCTGCGGCCGCGCGCCGGCGGCACGAAGTGCTCGACCCGCCCGCCCGCCAGCACCAGCCCGACCCGGTCGTCGTTGCGCAGGGCCGCGAACCCCAGCACCGCGCACAGCTCCGCGGCCAACTCGCGCTTCTCCTGGCCGGCGGTGCCGAAGCGCATCGAGCGCGAGACGTCGATGACCAGCAGCACGGTCAGCTCGCGCTCCTCGACGAAGCGCTTCACGTACGGGTGGCCCAGGCGCGCGGTGACGTTCCAGTCGATGTCGCGCACTTCATCGCCGGGCAGGTAGGGACGGACCTCCTCGAACTCCATGCCGCGTCCCTTGAACACGCTCTCGGCGTGGCCCGCGAACAGGTCCTCGACCAGATGGCGGCTGCGGATCTCGAGTCGGCGGACCTTGCGCAGCAGCTCCGCGGTCTGCATCAGGGCACGCGCACCTGCTCCAGGATGCGCCGGGCCACCTCCTCGCCGTCCACGCCCTCGGCCTCGGCCTCGTACGAGACGTGGATGCGGTGACGGAGGATCTCGGGGGCGATGGCCTTGACGTCCTCGGGCAGCACGTAGGGCCGGCCCTCCAGGGTGGCGAGGGCCTGGGCGCCCCGCACCAGGAACAGGGTCGCGCGCGGCGAGGCCCCGTAGGACACCAGCCCGTCGAGCGGCAGGCCGAAGTCGCGCGGCTTGCGCGTCGCGGTCACCAGGTCGAGCACGTACTCCTGGATCTTGTCGTCCACGTACACGGCCGCCAGCGCCTCGCGGGCACTCAGCACCTCCTGGCGCGACGCCTGGGCCGTGAGGGTGGGCAGCTCCGCCAAGCCGACCCGGCGCAGGATCTCCTTCTCCTCCGCCCGCTCCGGGTAGCCGATCTTGACCTTGAGCATGAAGCGGTCGCTCTGGGCTTCGGGCAGCGGGTAGGTGCCCTCCTGCTCGATCGGGTTCTGGGTCGCCAGCACCAGGAACGGCTCCTCGAGCACGTGGCTCTCGTCGCCGAGCGTCACCTGCTTCTCCTGCATCGCCTCGAGCAGCGCGGACTGGACCTTGGCGGGCGCGCGGTTGATCTCGTCGGCCAGCACCAGGTGGGCGAACACCGGCCCGTGCTTGGCGCTGAACGTGCCTTCGCGGGGGTTGTAGATGAGCGTGCCGGTGAGGTCGGCGGGCAGCAGGTCGGGGGTGAACTGGATGCGGCGGAACTTGAGCGAGAGCGCCGCGGCCAGGCTCTTGACCGCCAGGGTCTTGGCCAGCCCCGGGACCCCCTCCAGCAGGATGTGGCCACCGGTGAGCAGGCCCACCAGCAGGCGGTCCACCATCGCGTGCTGCCCGACGATGACCCGCCCCACCTCGGTGCGCACCCGGCCCAGCACCTCGCTGGCCTGCGTGATGCGGCGCGCCGCTTCCCTGGTCTCGACCGGCTTCGGCTCCATCCTCTTATCCCTCCCGGCGTCCATGTCCAGGCGACCGCGAACCCCGCGGTGAGACGATGGCCCAGCGGCCTTGGGGGGCCCTCACCCGACGCGGTTACGCCGCAGTATAGCCAAGGCCCGGCGTCGGTCCAATCCCGCGTCCGGGTGGTGCGCGCGGGTGGTGCGGGCGGGGGGAGGCGCGGGGGGGGCCCCGCGGTCAGGGGGTGGGGCCCGCCGGGCGACGCGGCGATTCGGGGAACCTCCGCGCCCAGCGGGCCAAGATGCGCGTGACCGCCTCGTGGAAGTCCGCGGCGATCGCGGTCGGTCCGTACCCGACGCCCATCTCCCCCGGCCGGCCGGCCAGGGCCCCGCGCGTCGCCGCCTCCTCGGAGGCGCGCCAGCGCTCGTATTCCATGTCGCTGGCCGGCACCGCCGGCTGAGCGACGCTCACCGCCTTGGGCACCCCGTAGACCGACTCGAGGCATTCCCGGCTGACGACCCGCCACAGCAGCCGGCCGGTGGAATCCACCAACGCGGCGGTCATGTCGACGTAGACCCGCGTCGAGCGGGCCTCGCCGATCCGCTCCCAGCGGTCGATGCGCAGGCACAGCAGCGCCTGGCTGTGGAGCAACCGGGCGAGGTGCGGGCTCGAGGTGGAGTCCACCCGGCCCCGGCTGCGCACCTGGCTGCCGATCGCGCTCAGCAGCGAGTCCCCGCCACGCGAGGTCGACGCCATCCGCTCCCGGCACAGCACGGCCGGCAGCCAGTCGTGATAGCTGAGCCGCATGCGCTGCAGCCACGCATCCTCCACATAGGCGCGCTCCCTGGGCAGGTACACGAAGGAGACCATCGGCAGGATGGCGACGTGCTGGGGCCTCAGGCGCTCGAGCTCGGGATGGCCCCAGACCTGGTCCGGGACCGGCGCGGTCGGGGTCGCGGCCGTGAGCGTGAGCAGCGCCAGGAGCGCGCCGAGGAGGAGGGCGGACTTAGGGCGGCGGCTCATCCGGCCACCCCCACGTGGCGCGCGAGTGCCGCGAAGCCCGGGTCGGCGCGCAGCCCATCGAGCATCGGGTCGACGCCGAGGTAGATCAGCTCGCTGCGCTTGGCGCCCAGGGCCATCTGCAGCCAGGCGAGCGCCTCGTCCTTCTCGGCGAGGCCGGCCCAGATCACCGCCAGATCGAACGGCGAGACCGCCGACCCCCGCGCCCGCGCCAGCGGCGTCAGGTCGTTCACCACCCCGCGCGCCTCGGCCTTGCGCCCCGAGACCGCGTAGACGTAGCCCAAGGGCCCCGCCACCGAGAATCCCTCCACCTTGCCCAGCTCGGCGATGGCTTCCGGATAGCGCTTGGCCTGGGCCAGTGCCAAGCCCAGCCAGTAGTGGGCGCCCGGGTCGGCGCGCTCCATCTCCAGGGTCTTCTGCAACTGTTCGATCGCCTTCGGGTACTGGCGTGCGTAGTAATAACGGATCCCCAGGCTCAGCCGGATGCCGAGCGAGAGCGGGTCCAGCTCCTGCGCCTTGGTCGCCTCGGCGATCGCCTGGTCGTGCCGGCCCACCGCCGAGAGATAGCTGGCGTAGCCGTTGTGGACCGAGGCGACGCCGGGGTCGAGCTCGATCGCCCGCTTGAACTCGGCCCCGGCGCTGGCCCAATCCCACTCGCCGTAGAAGCGCGTGTTGGCCAGCGCGGCGTGGGCCTCGGCCAGCGATCCGTCGAGGCCCAGCGCCTTCTCGGCCGCGTCCTTGGACTTGGCGAAGGCCTCACCCGGGGCCATCCCGCCCGCCGCCCCCAGGGCCACGTAGCTGGTGGCCAGACCGGCGTAGGCGGGCGCGTACTTGGGGTCGCGCGCCAGCGCCTGCTCGAAGTAGTCGATGCCGATCCGCAGCGATCCGGCGTCGGGCTGCCCGGCGTAGTAGTGCCCCTTGAGATAGATCTCGTGCACCTCCGGATCTTCGACCCGGCCCGCCGACAAGCCGGCCTTCTCGCGCGGCGTCAGCTTGATCTGGATCTGCTCGGCGATCTTGCGCGCCACCTCGCTCTGGAGGCCCAGGACGTCGCCCATGCTCCGGTCGTAGCTCTCGGCCCAGAGGTGCTCGTCGGTCGACGACTGGACCAGCTGGGCGGTGATCCGCACCTGGTCCCCGAAACGCATGACCGACCCCTCGACGATCGCGTCCACGTTGAGCTCGCGGGCGATCTGCGGCAGGTTCTTCTCGCTCTGCTTCTTGTAGCGCATCACCGAGGTGCGCGAGATCACCCGCAGCGCCCCGATGCGGGCCAGGTCGGTGATGAGCTCATCCGTCATGCCGTCGGCGAAGTACTCCTGCTCCGGGTCCCCGGAGAGGTTCTCGAGCGGCAGCACCGCGATCGAGCGGATGCGCGCCGGCCCCAGGCCCGGGATCAGTCCCGGCCACGCCTGACGGAGCCCGAGCCCCAGGAGCGACACGCCCAGCACCACGGCGGCGCCGATCAGCAGCGGTCGCACCAGCTTGGGCGGCACGACCCGGACCAGGCCGCCCGCGGGGGTCAGCTTCGCGGCGCGCAGCAGATCGGATCGCAGATCGGCGGCCGACTCGTAACGGTCGTCCGGGTCCTTCTCCAGACACTTGAGGATGACGGCCTCGAGCCGTACCGAGACCTCGGGGTTGATCTCGCGCGGTTTGGGCGGCGGCTGGTGGAGGATGGAGTTGGCGAGCATGATCGTGTTCCGCTCCCGGAACGGCCGGCGTCCGGTCACCATCTCGTAGAGCAGGGCGCCCAGGGCGTAGAGGTCGGTCCTGGGATCCACCTTCCCGAGCAGCAGCTGCTCGGGCGCCATGTAGGGCAGCGTGCCGGTCATGCCCTGGGTCTCGCTCAGGCTGTCCATCGAGACCGCGTCCCCGCCGTGGTGGAGCAGCTTGGCCAGGCCGAAGTCCAGCACCTTGACCTGCCCGCGGTGCGAGAGGATGACGTTCCCCGGCTTGAGGTCGCGGTGGATGACGCCCTGGTCGTGCGCCTGCTCGAGCGCCTCGGCGATCTGGAGCGCCGCGCTCACCGCCTCCTGCTGCGAGAGCGGCTCGCCGGCGAGCCGGCGATCGAGCGTGGTCCCGGCCACGTACTCCATGACCAGGAAGTCGACGCCCTCGGCGGTGTCGAAGTCGTGGACCGTGGCGATGTTCGGGTGGTTGAGCCGCGACAGGGCGCGGGCCTCGTTGCGGAAGCGCCGCCGCGAGGGCTCGTCGTCGATGACGTGCTCGGGCAGGACCTTGAGCGCGACGTTGCGCTCGAGCCGCTGGTCCTGGGCGAGGTAGACCACGCCCATCCCGCCGGCGCCGATCCGCTCGACCACGCGGTAGTGGGACGAGGGTCGCACGCCCAAGGCCACCCTGGCGGCGGGGGAAACGATGATCGACAGCGCGAACGTGCATCGACAGCCCTCGGGGGGACCGCGCGGGGGAAGCGGGCCGACGGTCTGGGTGCGCCGAGGGATGTTCCCTTGGAGCCGCGGCCTCGCGGGCGGCGATTCTAGCCCGAAGCAGGCGACCTGACCAGCGTCGATGCGGGGGGCTCCGGGGCCGCGCCGCGAGCGGCCGCGAGGGGTCGCCCCGGTCCGCCCGGCGACCCGCCGCTCGGGGGGGCGCCCCGCCGCCGGCTCAGGCGGCCGAGCCGGGGGCGGCCGCGGCCAGCGGCTGCTCGATCAGCCAGTTGGCAAGCAGCCGGCGCGCCGGGATCAACTCGAATGGAGGCTCCAGCGCGTCGATCCATTCGAGCCGCAGCAGCCGCTGCTCGACCTCGAGGCACATCGCGGCATCCCGGAGCGGCTCGCGGGTGGCGCGCACCCGGGCGATCAGCTGGTGGACGCGCAGCCGGGCCAGGGACTCGACCTCGAGGTCGACCAGGTAGCGCTCCGCCGCCCGCTCGAACAGGGGTGCGGCCGCGGCGAACGCCGCGGCGGCGCAGGCACCGAGCGCCATGCGGTGGAGGGCTCGGCCCGAGAACAGCCACGGGAGCCTGACGGCGAGGATGCGGATTAAGAGCGTGTCGAGCACGAGCGCCTTCGCGGTTCGATGGAGCAGGATCGGGCGCTGGAGGCGGTGCAGATTCGGTGCCACCGCCGGCCCCCGGGTACCGCGGCTAACCCACTGGGCCGCCGCCGTCCACACGCCGGGCGCGGGGCCGACTCGGGGCCGGCCGCCCTTCGACCGTGCAACCTCGCCCCCGGCCCGCGCACCGCGCACGGCCGGATCGGGACCGGCAAGGCCTCGGAGGGCGGTGTCTACCGGAGCGCGGGCTCCCAGGCGAAGAGCGGGAAGCGCCGCGCCACCTCGGCCACTTCGGCTTCCACCCGCTTGGCGGCGGCGGCATCGTCCGGCCGCTCGAGGACGCGCGCGATCCAGCCGGCGATCAGCCGCATCTCCTCGAGGCCGAAGCCGCGCGTGGTCAGCGCCGGCGTGCCCAGGCGGATGCCGCTCGTCACCCACGGCTTCTGCGGGTCGTTGGGGACCGCGTTCTTGTTGACGGTGATGCGCGCCCGGTGGAGGGCTTCCTCGGCCACCTTGCCGGTCAAGCCGCGCGCCTTGAGGTCCACCAGCATCAGGTGGGTGTCGGTGCCGCCCGACACCAGCTCGAAACCTTGGCCCTCAAGGGCGCGCGCCAGCTCGGCGGCATTCTCGACCACGCGGCGCTGGTAGGTCTTGAACCCGTCGGTGAGCGCCTCGCCGAAGCACACCGCCTTGGCGGCGATGACGTGCATCAGCGGTCCCCCCTGCAGCATCGGGAACACGGTCTTGTCGAGCTTCTCGCCGTGGGCCGCCTGGCTCAGCACGAAGCCGCCCCTCGGGCCGCGCAGGGTCTTGTGGGTGGTGCTGGTCACGAGGTCCGCGTGGGGCACCGGGCTGGGATGGAGCCCGGCCGCCACCAGGCCGGCGATGTGGGCCATGTCCACGACCAGGATCGCGCCCACCTCCCGGGCGATGCGCGCGAAACGCGGGAAGTCGATCACCCGCGGGTAGGCGCTGGCGCCGGCGACGATCAGCCGCGGCCGGTGCTCGCGCGCCAGGGCTTCCAACTGCTCGTAGTCGATGCGGCCGTCCGCCGGTCGCACGCCGTACTGCACCGCCTTGAACAGCCGTCCCGAGAACGAGACCGGGTGCCCGTGGGTCAGGTGCCCGCCGTGCGCCAGGCTCATGCCCAGCAGGGTCGCCCCCGGCTCGGCCACGGCGAGGTAGGCGGCGAGGTTGGCCGACGCCCCCGAGTGCGCCTGGACGTTGGCGTGCTCGGCGCCGAACAGCGTGCCCACCCGCGCCAGCGCCAGCTCCTCGGCCTGGTCCACGAACTCGCAGCCGCCGTAGTAGCGCTTGCGCGGCAGGCCCTCGGCGTACTTGTTGTTCATCACCGAGCCCAGCGCCTCCAGCACCGCCTCGCTGGCGAAGTTCTCGGAGGCGATGAGCTCGAGGGTCTCGATCTGGCGCCGGCGCTCGCTGGCGATGGCCTCGAAGATGGCGGGGTCGCGGGTTCGCAGCTCGGACATGGGGCCTACCGTTCCCGGGCGTGGAGCGTCTCGTAGTCGGAGATCTTGCGGAGCCGGGCCACGTGCCGGCCCCCTTCGAAGGGTGTGGCGAGCCAGATGCCGACCCAGCGTAGCGCATCCTCGGCCGCGTTGGTGCGCCCGCCCAGGGCCAGCACGTTGGAGTCGTTGTGCAGGCGGGTCAGGCGCGCGGTCTCGTCGCTGGTCACCACCGCCGCCCGCACCCCCACCACCTTGTTGGCGGCGATCGCCTCGCCGATCCCGCTCCCGCCCAGGACGATGCCGCGCTCGGCCCGGCCGTCGGCGACGCGCTCGGCGACCGGGAAGCAGAAGTCGGGATAGTCGACCGGCGGCTCGGGGGCCGCGGTGCCGAGATCGTCGGCCTGATGGCCGAGCCTCGCCAGCTCCTGCTTGATCCGCTGCTTGAGCGCGAATCCGGCGTGGTCCGAGCCCAACGCCACCCGCACTAGGGACGCCGCGCCACCGCGGCCGCGGCATTCGCCGGCTGCGGCACCGGCGTCAGCCAGCCGTGCCGGTCGGGCTGCTCGCCCCGCACGACGGCGAAGAACGCCTCCTGGATCGCGCGCGTCACCTTGCCCGGCTTGCCGTCGCCGACGGCGATGCGGTCCACCGAGTGGACCGGCGTCACCTCGACCGCGGTCCCGGCCAGGAACACCTCGTCGGCCACGTAGAGCAGCTCGCGTGGCATGACCTCCTCGCGGACGCCGTGGCCCAGCTCGCGCGCCAGCGTCAGGACCGAGCTGCGCGTGATACCGGCCAGGATGCTGTTGTGGAGCGGCGGCGTCACCAGCTCGTTCTTGATGACCGCGAACAGGTTCTGGCCGCTGCCTTCGCTCACGAAGCCGTTGACGTCCAGCGCCACCGCCTCGTCGTAGCCGTCCACCAGCGCTTCCATCTTCATGAGCTGCGAGTTCATGTAGTTGGCCGACGCCTTGGCCATCGCCGGCAGCGTGTTGGGCGAGATCCGCCACCACGAGCTGATCTTGACCGCCACGCCCTTGGTGAGCGCGTCGTCGCCCAGGTACTTGCCCCAGGGGAACGCCGCCACCGCCACCTCGACCGGCGAGCCGAACGGATTGACGCCCAGGTTCTCGTAGCCCCGGTAGATGAGCGGGCGCAGGTAGCACGCCTTGAGGTCGTTGACGGCCACCACGTCCAGGCAGGCCTGCCGGATCTGGTCGCAGGTGAACGGCAGCTCCATGCGGTAGATGCGGGCGGAGTGCATCAGCCGCTCCATGTGCTCGTCGAGCCGGAAGATCGCCGGGCCCCGCGGCGTGTCGTAGGCGCGGATGCCCTCGAAGACGCTCGAGGCGTAGTGCGCCACGTGCGACAGGATGTGGATCCTGGCGTCATCCCAGGGGATCATCTTCCCGTTCATCCAGATCTTGCTCACCTTGACGAGAGCCATCATGCACCTCGCAATGAGAATCGTGGAGCCCGGCGGATCACGCCGAGCGTGCGCGCGATGCTTCTCGGATGGCGGGGAGCACCCGGTCGACGTGATGCCGGATGCGGCGCCAGCACTCCTCGTATGCCTCGCTCGACGCCCCGAAGGGATCGCTGATCTCGAGCCCCGGCTCGCCGGGGGCCGGCCACTCGCTCAGCAGGTGGCTGCGCTCGGGATCGGCGCCCAGGGCGCGGACCGCCGCCAGATGCCCGCGCTCCATCACCAGCACGATGTCCGCCGAGCGCACCATCGCCGGGGTCACCCGGCGCGAGCGATGTCCGCCGAGGTCCACGCCGCCCGCCGCCGCCACCCGCCGCGCCGGCTCGGTCGCCGGCTGCCCCTCCCATGCCGCGGTGCCCGCCGACTCGACCCGGACCTGCTCGGCGTCACCCCCGAGGGCCACGAGCAGTGCGCCCGCCGCCATCGGACTGCGGCAGGTGTTGCCGGTGCAGACCAGCAGGACACGGTAGACCGGATCGCCGGGAGTCATGCCGGCCGAGGATAGGGGCGCTTCCCTAGAGCCGTCAATCGCCGCCCCCGGTCGCGTCCTCGAAGTCGCCGAGGTCGGCGGGGATCTCGACCACGCCGCGCCTCAGGAGCCGCGGGCGCGGCCCGCTCACGTCCACCAGCGTCGAGGGCATGCCGCCGTGGCGCGGCCCGCCGTCGATCACCAGGTCGAGCTGGTTGCCGAAGATGCGCACCACCTCCTCGGCGGTCTGCGCCGGCCGCTGGCCCGAGAGGTTGGCGCTGCTCGACACCACCGGCCCGCCGATGCGGTCGAGCAGGCGCTGGCACAGCGTGTCCTTCGGGCAGCGCAGGGCCACCGTGCCCCCCGCGCCGCGCACGCGCGGCGGGACGATCGCCGCGGCCAGGAAGATGAGCGACAGCGGCCCGGGCCAGAAGCGCTGCATCAGCCGGGTGGCGACGTCGCCCACGTCCCGCGCCAGCCCGTAGACCTGCCGCGGCTCGGGGATGAGCGAGATGACGGCCAGGGACGGATCGCGCCGTTTGAGCCGAGCCACCATCTCGACCGCCGACACGTCGAACAGCGAGCAGCCGAGACCGTAGAGGGTGTCGGTCGGGAAGGCGATGACGCCACCGCGCAGCACGGCCTCCGCGGCCTCGAGCAGCACGCCGTCATCCGGATGCTCCGGATCCACCTTCACCAGGTTCACGTCCGCCCCCCTCCCTCGACCGTCGCCTTGAGCCCGTGCGCCGCCGCGCCCGGACCGGACGCGGCGCCGATGTCGGCGCGGCACCGCCAGCCCCGTCCGCCGAGGGTGGCGATCGCATCGTAGACCCGCCCGCGCGCCGCCGCGAGGGTGTCGGCACGGGCGACCACGTGGACCGCACGTCCTCCGGTCAGCCGCCAGGTGGTGCCCGCCCGCGCGAGGCCGGCATGGAAGACCCAGAGGTCGTCCCGGCCCATGAGGGCCTCGAGTCCCTCGAGGGTGCCCTCCGCCGCGGACGCCTCCGGATAGCCCTGCGCCACGATCGCCACCGCGACGGCCGCCCCCGCGTCGCGGCCCAAGCCCGCGGCCCCGAGCTCCGAGGCGGCGGCCGCCGCCAGCGTGCCCGCCAGATCGCCGGTGACCAGCGGCATCACCGCCTGCGTCTCGGGGTCGCCGAAGCGGCAGTTGAACTCCACCACCTTGGGCCCTAACGCCGTGCGCATCAGGCCCACGTAGAGCGTGCCCTGGAACGGCGCGCCGCGCCGGATCATCGCGGCGAGCGCCGGCCGCACGATGCGCTCGCCGATCTCGCGCTCGCCCGCGGCGTCGATCCCGGGATCGGGCGCGACCGCCCCCATCCCCCCGGTGTTGGGCCCCTGGTCGCCATCGAACGCCCGCTTGTGGTCGCGGGCCGCCGGCAGCAGCCGGAAGGTCGTGCCGTCACAGATCGCCATGAGCGAGGACTCCTCGCCGCTCAGGTGCTCCTCCAGCACCACGCGCCGTCCCGCCTCGCCGAAGCGGTCCTGCTCGAGACACGCGGCGAGGAAGCGCTCCGCCTCGTCGCGTCGCGCCGTGACCAGCACCCCCTTGCCCGACGCCAAGCCATCGGCCTTGAGGACCCACGGCGGGCCGAAGTCGTCGAGCGCTGCCACGGCCGCGGGCCGGGTCGTGAACGCCCGGGCGTACGCGGTCGGGATGCCCGCCTCCATCATGACCTGCTTGGCGTCCCACTTGCTCGCCTCGAGCCGCGCGGCCGCCCGACTCGGGCCGTAGGTGGCGTTCCCGGCTGAGCGGAGCGTGTCGGCGAGCCCCGAGGCCAACGGGCCCTCGGGACCGATGACCGCGAGCGTGATGCGCTCGGCGCGGCACAGCGCGATCAGGCCGGCGGCATCGGCGGCGGGGACGGTGCGGCGCGCGAGCGGCGGGTGGATCCCGTCGTTGCCGGGGGTGACCGTCACCCGCTCCACGCCCGGGTCGCGACTCAGCCGCCACGCCAGCGCGTGTTCCCGCCCGCCGCTCCCGATGATGAGGATGCGATGGCTGTCGCCCACGGGCCGCACTCTATCCGCCGCTCGGAGCGGGGGTCAAGCGCACGCGCCTCACGGGCGCCGCCCGGCCGGGTGCGGCGAGGATCCGCGGTTCAGCCCGCGCTCGCGCGCTTCTTGAGTTCGGCCTCGAGCAGCTCCTTCACCGCCTGCGGCACCGCCTGGCCCCCGCTCTTCTTCATCACCTGCCCGACCAGGAAGCCGAGTGTCGCCGTCTTGCCCGCCAGGTACTGCGCGACCGGGCCGGGATGCTCGTCGAGCGCCGCCTGCACCAGCGGGATCAGGTCCGCGTCGGACGACCGCACCGAGACGGCGTGCCGCGCCAGCAGGGCGTCCACGTCGCCCGGTTCGTCGACCATCCAGGCGAAGACCTGCTTGGCCAGGGGCCCCGGCAGCGCACGGGCCAGGACCCGCTCGAGCAGGTCCGCCAGCCGCGCGGCCGGCACGCGCGCGCTACAGTCGGCGAGCGACCAGCCGCGCTCCTTGAGCACGCGCAGTACCTCGGTCATCACCCAGTTGCTGGCGAGCTTGCCGTCCGTCCGCGCGGCGACCGCCTCGTAGTAATCGGCCAGCTCGCGCTGGTCGCACAGGAGGCCGGCGTCGTAGTCGGGGAGCCCGTAGCGCGCGACGAAACGCGCGGCGCGATCCCACGGCAGCTCGGGCAGGTCCGCCCGTGCCGCCGCCACCCACGCCTGGTCCACGCGCAGGAGCGGCAGGTCGGGCTCGGGGAAGTAGCGGTAGTCGTGCGCGTGCTCCTTGGTGCGCATGATCGCCAGCTTGTCGTGGTCGGCGTCGTAGAGGAGCGTCGCCTGCTCGATCGTCCCGCCTCCGGTCACCACGCGGGTCTGGCGGGCGATCTCGGCGGCGAGGCCCTTCTCGACCCCCTTGATGGAGTTGAGGTTCTTGAGCTCGGTCTTGGTGCCGAAGGCCGGCTGGCCAGGGGGCCGGATGCTGACGTTGGCGTCGCAGCGCAGCTGGCCCTTTTCCATGTCGCCGTCCGAGATGCCGAGCCAGCGCACCAGGCGCCGCAGCGTGGTCAGGAACGCCGCGCACTCGGCGGGCTCGCGGAAGTCGGGCTGCGTCACCAGCTCGAGCAGCGGCACGCCGGCGCGGTTGAAGTCCACGCGCGACACCTGGCGGTCGCCGTGCCGTTCGGGATGGAACGACTTGCCGGTGTCCTCCTCGGCGTGGACCCGGATCAAGTCGAACCCACGGCGGGTCTCGCCGAGCCGCACCGGCAGCGCCCCGCCCTCGCACAGCGGCCGGTCGTACTGGGTGATCTGGTAGTTCTTCGGCATGTCGGGATAGAAGTAGTGCTTGCGCGCGAACACGCTCTCGCCGCGGATCGCGGAGCCGAGCGCCAAGCCCAGCCGCACCGCCGCGTCCACCGCCGCCCGGTTGGTGACCGGGAGTGCTCCCGGCAGGCCCAGGCAGACCGGGCACACGTTCGAGTTGGCCGCGGCCCCGAACTCCGCCGGGCAGCCGCAGAACATCTTGCTCCGGGTGTTGAGCTGGATGTGGCACTCGAGCCCGATCACCGCTTCGTAGGCCATGCCACCTCCGTTTCGTGCCGGGCCTCAAGGCGTGCCACCTCGCCGCGCACCTCGAGGGCGCGGCCGGCCGCCAGCAGCACCGGCTCGGCATCGTCGGGGCCCAGCAGCTGGACCGCCCGCGGCAGCGCCGGGCGACCGTCGGCGGCGGCCAGCCCCATCGGCACGGTGAGCCCGGGGATGCCGGCCAGGTTGGCGCCGATCGTGAAGATGTCGCTCAGGTACATGGCGAGCGGGTCCTCGAGCTTCTCCCCCAGCCGGAACGCGAGCGTCGGGGCGGCCGGCATCATCATGAGATCGCAGCGCGCGAAGGCCGCCTGGTACTCGCGGCGGATGCGCGTGCGCGCCCGCTGGGCGGTGAGGTAGTAGGCGTCGTAGTAGCCGGCCGAGAGGGCGTAGGTGCCGAGCAGGATGCGACGCTGCACCTCGGGGCCGAAGCCTTGGCTACGCGTGCGGGTGTAGAGCGCGCGCACGTCGGGACTGTCCTCGTGCCGGAACCCGTAGCGCACGCCGTCGAAGCGCGCCAGGTTCGAGCTGGCCTCGGCGGTCGCCACCAGGTAGTACGTCGCCACCGCGTACTCCCCGGGCAGGAAGTCGAATGGCACCCGCGTGGCGCCGGCGCGCTCGAGCGCGGCCGCCGCCGCCTCCAGCCCCGCCACCACCTCGCGCTCCACGCCCTCGCGCCAGAGGTTGGCGGGCCAGCCGAAGCGCAGGCCTTGGACCCCGTGCTCCCAGCGCGCCACGTCGGGGACCGGGCTCAAGCGCGTGGTGGCGTCGCAGGGGTCGGGCCCGGCCAGGGCGGCGTAGGCCGCGGCCGCGTCGCCGGCGTGGCGGGCGAAGATGCCGACCTGATCGAGCGAGGAGCCGAACGCGACCAGCCCGTAGCGCGAGAGCCGGCCATAGGTGGGCTTGAGGCCGAACACGCCGCAGAAGGCGGCCGGCTGGCGCACCGAGCCGCCGGTGTCCGAGCCCAGCGCGAGCGGGCAGAGCCCGTAGGCTACGGCCGCCGCCGGGCCGCCGCTCGAGCCGCCCGGGACGCGCTCCAGGTCGAACGGGTTCCGGGTCGGGCCGTAGCAGCTGAACTCGGTCGAGGACCCCATGGCGAACTCGTCCATGTTGCCCTTGCCGACCACCACCGCCCCGGCGGCGCGCAACCGCCGGATGACCGTGGCGTCGTAGGGCGGGCGGTAGCCGGCCAGCACGCGCGAGGCGCAGGTGGTCGGGAAGTCGGTGGTGCAGAGGTTGTCCTTGACCAGCACCGGCACGCCGCGCAGCGGGGCCTCGGCCGGCAGGCGCCGGGCGGCCGCCGCTCCCGCGGCGCGGGCCGAATCGTCGCGATGGACGACCGCACGCACGTCGGCCTCCCACTGCGCCGCCGGTCCCGCCCACCCCGACTCCACCGCCGCCTCGACCGCGAGGCCGCCCGACCGCACGGCCTCAGCGAGTGCGGTCGCCGGCAGACGCCAGGCGTCGCGCGCGGCGCTCACGGATTCAGGTTCTCGACGATGGGTGGGACCAGGAAGAAGCCGCCCTCGCCCTCCGGGGCCTGGGCCAGCGCCTGCTCCGGCGTGAGCCGCCGCCCGTCCAGCGCGTCCGCGCGCAGGGGCGCCAGCACCGGCGCGAACGCCGTGGGCTCGCAGCCGGTCAGGTCCAGCTGGCCTAGCGAGGCGGCGTAGTCGAGCACCGCCGACAGCTCGCGCGCCACGCGCTCGACCCGCTCCGCGGGGATCTCGAGGCGCGCCAGCTCGGCGATCTTCTGGACGTCGTCACGCTGGATCGACATCGGCGCCTCCTATGAGGAATCGCCCCAGCACCTTGCGGATCACGGTGCCGAAGCGCACCGTGTACTTGATCTCGCCCCCTTGGCCCTCGGCCATGACCACGACGCCGCGACCGAAGGTCTCGTGGTGGACCTCGCGCCCGACCGCGCGCGCCAGCGGACCCGAGGTGCGGTAGGCCGGACCGTCCGCCGCGGCGGAGGCGCGCGCGGTCGTGGCCCGGCCGCCGCGGGGGGCACCCTCGCGCCCGCCCCACCGGGAGGCGTCGCCGCCGAAGCGCCCACCCCACGCACCCGAATGGGCTGCCGACCCGGCGAAGGCCAGCCCGGCCGTCTCCTCGCGGTCCAGGAGCTCGGCCGGGATCTCGTCCACGAAGCGCGAGACCTGGCCGCCGCGGGCGACGTAGGCGCCGCCCTGCACCATCCGCCGCCGGTAGGCGGCCGCGGTCAGGAACACCTCGTCGCGCGCGCGCGTGAGCGCCACGTAGAACAGCCGCCGCTCCTCCTCGAGCTTGGGCGGCGCCTCGAGCGCCGAGGCGTGCGGGAGCAGGCCCTCCTCGAGCCCGGCCACCACGACCGCGCGGAACTCCAGACCCTTGGCGTTGTGGGCGGTGAGCAGCAGCACCCGGTCGGCGCCCTCCTCCAGCCGGTCGGCGTCGGTGAGCAGGGCGGTCTCGGCCAGGAACCCGAGCACGCCCTCGGCGCCCTCGCTCGGCACGAACTCCGCCGCCGCCACCACCAGCTCCTCGACGTTCGCCCGGCGCTCCGTGGCCGCCTCGCCCTCGGCGTCGTCCAGGGCCTTGAGATACTCGGTGCGCTCGAGCACCAGCCGCAGCAGGTCGGCCGGGGTGGCGTCCAGGTTCGAGCGCAGGTCGTCGATCAGGCCCAGGAACGCCTCGGCGCCGTCGCGCGCCCCGCCCTTGAGCGTCCCCTCCGCCCGCAGCGCCCGCAGGCTCTCGAGCGGCCGGGCGGGATCGAGCGCTTCGATGCGCGCCCGCACCGCGTCGCCGAGCCCGCGCCGCGGCGTGTTCCAGATGCGCCAGAACGCCACCCGGTCGGCGGGGTTGGCGGCCACGCGCAGGTAGGCGAGCAGGTCCTTGACCTCGCGCCGCGCGTAGAACGAGGTGCCGCCGACGATCTCGTAGCGCAGGCCATGATGGCGCAGCTCGGTCTCCAGCGCCCGCGACTGGGCGTTGGTGCGGTACAGCACCGCGCAGTCGTCGAGTCGTCCCCCGCCGCGGACGCGCGTCTCGAGGAAACCGCGCACCCGGCGCGCCTCGTCCAGCTCGTCGGCGGCCAGCACGAAGCGCAGCCGCGCCCCCGCCTCGCGCTCGCACCACAGGCGCTTGCCCTTGCGGTCGCGGTTGTGGGCGATGACGGCGTTGGCGGCGTCCAGGATGTTCGCGGTCGAGCGGTAGTTCTGCTCCAGCCGGATGACCGTGGCGCCGGGGAACGCCTGCTCGAAATCGAGCACGTTCGCGAGGTCGGCGCCGCGCCAGCCGTAGATGGACTGGTCGTCGTCGCCGACCACGAACAGGTTCCCGTGGCCCGCGGCGAGCGATTCGACCAGCCGGAACTGGGCGTGGTTGGTGTCCTGGTATTCGTCCACCAGCACGTGCTGGAACCGGCGCTGGTAGCGCGCGGCCACCTCGGGCCGCTCGCGCATCATCCGCACCACCTCGGCGATCAGGTCGTCGAAGTCGAGCGCGCCCTGAGTCTGAAGCGCCGACCGGTAGCCCCGGTAGGCGGCGGCGATGCGCCGCTCCTGCGGACTCACCGCCAGGCGCTCCATCTCCTCGACCGAGACCAGCGAGTTCTTGGCGTCCGAGATGCGGTTCAGCACCTCGCCCACGCGCAGCGCCCCCTCGGGCAGGCCGAGCGCCTTCACGACCTCGCTCAGCGCCGACTCCTGGTCCTCGCGGTCGTAGATG
>VBPB01000113.1 GCA_005893365.1 Candidatus Eiseniibacteriota bacterium | reverse complement strand
CGCCGGCTGGAGCATCCCGGCCGTGACCGCCACCCTGGTCGGCTGCGCGCTGGCCTGGGGCGGGCTCATCATCCCGGTGCTGCGCCCGCTCTACGATTACGCCTGGTTCGTGGGATTCTTCGCCGCCGGCGGGCTGTACCTGGCACTGAGGCGGCAGGGGGCCGCGCCGGATGCGAGACCGCGGCCCGCCTAGCGCCCGCGGCCCGGCGCCGCGTGGCCGCGCGGTTCCGCCCCCGCCGGTGTTCCCGTCGCGGGGCGCCGCGCGTGTCGTGTGGCGGGCGGCCGCCTCACTCGCCGCGATCCCCGCGGTCCTGCTGGCGCTCCACGGCCAGGTGCTGGGCTATCCGTTCATCGCCGACGACTACGCGTTTCTGGCGGCCTCGCGCGCCGGCGACCTGGCGAATCTCTTCGGGGCGTTCGACACGGTCCAGAACTACTTCCGTCCGATCGGCCGGGAGCTCTACTTCCTGTCGGTGTCGTGGTTCGCCGGCGCCGATCCCTACCGGTTCCACCTGGTGAACCTGGGCATCCTGCTGGCGACGCTCGGACTGGTGGTGGCGCTCGGAGCCCGCCTCGCCGGGATGCGCGCCGGCGTGCTGGCCGGCGGCATCTATGCGCTCGTCTATCCCCATCGCGTGCAGTTGGGATGGGTGTCGTGCGGCCAGGACCTGCTCGCGACCTTGTTCGGGGTCGGGGCGGTGCTGTGCTACCTCGCCGGGCGCACGCGGCTCGCCGGGCTCACGTTCCTGGTGGCCCTGTTCTCCAAGGAGAGCGTGGCGCCGCTCCCGCTCGTGCTGGTGGCGTGGGAGGCCGCCTCGCTCGCGGGCCACGACCGGGCCGACCGATGGGGGAAGGCGTGGCGGCGGACCGGCCCGCTCTGGCTCGCGACCGCGCTGTGGGCGGCGCTGCTCATCGCCGTCCGGCTGTGGCGGCACGCGTGGGCGCCCGCGCCCGGCGGCCCCATTCCCCTGGCCGACGTGAGCGTGGACCTCCGCAACTTCTGGGAGGGATACCGGTCCGGATTGCTCACGTACGTCTACCTGGACCAGCCCCTGGCCGACCTTCGCGCCGCCATGCGCACGAGCAGCGTCCACTGGCTCGGGATCGGCTTCGCGATGCTGACCGCGGCGCTCGCGTTCCTGTGGCCGCGCGCGACCGCGAACGCCGGAGCCCTCGTCGAGCGGCGCGTCCGCACCAACGGTGAGCGGTCGGCCGTCCGCCTGGGATTGGGTTGGGCGGTCCTGGGGGCGTTGCCCCTGGGGCTGGTGGGACATCACTTCAGCGCCTACTACGTGAGCTTCTCCGCGATCGGGTTCGCGCTGCTCGCGGGCACCCTGGCCGTCCGCTGGCCGCTGCCGCTCGTGATCGCCGTCTTCGCCGGCGCGGCGACGATGAATGGCTGGGCCAATGCCGTCGACACGTTCAAGATCGCGGCGGGCGAGGAGGGGCGTCCGGGGGTCTCGTACGTGACCGACGCCCGCCTGCTCGCGCAGGCGCGCTACCTGGATTCCCTCCAAGTCTGCCTGCGCGCCGATACGCCCGAGCGGGGGAGCGTGATCTACGTCTCGCACGCGCCGCATTACGCCCTGGTCGCCAGCTGCGGCAACCTGGCCCCGCGCATCTGGTTCGCCGACCAAGACCTGGACCTCGCGGCGATCGGGACCTACCGGCCGCGGGCCGACGCCCGCCCCAAGTGCTTCGTCCGTTACGATCCGGCCTGTCAGGGCTTCGTGCGTCTGCCCGAATCGCTGATGGAGGCGATCGCGACCGGCGAGGGCGCCCTGGATCGGGGCGATTGCCAGGCGGCGATCCTGGCGTTGGAGCGGGCGCTGGGCCTGGCCGTGCCCCTGACGCACGATATCGAGCGGATCGAGCTGCACAACAGCCTCGGGGTCGCCGCCCTCCGCTGCGAGGATCTGCCGCGGGCCGACCGCGCCTGGCGCGCGGCGCTGGCACTGGCGCCCGACCATCGCGAGGCGCTCCTCAACCTCGCGGCACTCGACGCCGCGGGTGGGCGCTTCGAGCGGGCCAAGCGCGGGACGCTACGGGTGCTCTCGCGGCGTCCCGAGGACCCGCTGGCCCTGCTCTACCTGTCGCGGCTCGAGCAGTCGCGGGGGGATACCGCCGCGGCCTGGGAGGTCTGGGCCCGGCTGCGGATGCTTCACCCGGGCTACGCGGAATCGGCCGGAGCCCCCGCGGCCCGACGGACCGGTCCCTGAGGCCCCACCCGCCCCGCCCAACCGCCTGCCCGCCAGACGGTTCCGCGTGACGCTCGAGCCAGACGGACGGTCGCGACTACCACGACCCGGGTTGGATTGACGAAGTCATGGGGAAGCTGTAGGTTCCAGCCCGAATCTAACCTATGCGTAAGGGTATGGGACTCCCATGACGACCACCTCACAACACGCGGCCCAGCTGCTTAGGATCGGCGACCTCGCCCGGCAGACCGGGAAGACGGTCCGGGCGATCCATCTGTACGAGGAGCTGGGGCTGCTGCGCCCCGCGACCCGCTCGAGCGGCGGCTTCCGCCTCTACGAGCGTTCGGCGGTGGACCGCATGCGGTGGATCGACCTGCTCCACAACATGGGCTTCTCGCTCCAGGAGATGGCCGAGCTGCTGCGGTCGTGGTGGAGCACCGACCTGGGACCGGACGCGATGGAGCGCCTGCGCGCGCTGTTCTTGCGCAAGCGCGAGGAGACGCGGGCGGCGCTCGAGCGCTACCAGCAGCTGGAGCGCGAGCTGACCCAGGGGCTCGCCTACCTCGAGACCTGCCGCGAGTGCGCCACGCCGGCCGCCTCGGTCAAGGCGTGCGTGGACTGCGGCCAGGACCACGGCATGACCCACGAGCCCACGCTGGTGGCCGGCATCACCTCGGACGTGGATCGCACCCGCCACGGCGCGCGCGGCTACGTGCGCGTGGCCGAGCCGGAGCCGCGATGAGCGCGAACACGAAGGACCTGGTCAGGATGCACGGTACGGACTCGAAAGGAGCAAGCGACACGATGATCACACTCACCCCGCTGGCCGCGGAGAAGGTGAAAGATCTATTGGTCAACCGCGGCAGCCCGCAGGCCGGACTGCGCGTCGGCGTGCGCGGCGGTGGCTGTTCGGGCAACTCGTACTTCATGGAGTTCTGCGACGCCGAGTCCGAGGGGGACCAGATCGTCGAGTCCCAGGGCGTCCGGCTGGTGGTGGATGCGCGGAGCGCCATGGTGCTCGGCGGGACCGAGGTGGATTACGTCGAGGGCCTGATGGGCTCGGGATTCAAGTTCAACAACCCGAACGTGCGCCACAACTGCGCGTGCGGGGAAAGCTTCTCCGTCTAACGACGACGACATCAACGAGCCACCCGCGGACGCCCCGGATGGGGCGGTGCGCGCGGGGTGCTCCTGGAACGGGCCGGAGGCCGCGGCCCGAGCGAGAGAACGTAACCACATGAGCTATGCGCCGGAACTGGTGATCAAGGATCTCCACGTGGGGATCGAAGGCAAGGAGATCCTCAAGGGCCTGAGCCTCGAGGTGGGGAAGGGCGAGATCCATGCCCTGATGGGACCCAACGGCTCGGGCAAGAGCACGCTCGCCAACACCCTGATGGGGCACCCCAAGTACGAGGTGACCTCGGGCGAGATCCTGTTCAAGGGCGAGAGCGTCCTCGAGATGGAGACCGACGCGCGCGCGCGCGCCGGGCTGTTCATGGCGTTCCAGTATCCGGTGGCCATCCCCGGCGTCACGGTCGCCAACTTCCTGCGCACCGCCCTCAACGCGCGGCTGGCGCCGCCCGAGACCAACGGCGGCGGGGCCATGCCGCACAAGCGGGGCATCGCGCCCAAGGAGTTCCGCGCCATGCTCAAGGAGCGGATGGGGCTGCTCAAGATGGACGAGTCGTTCGCCGGCCGTTATCTCAACGACGGGTTCTCGGGCGGCGAGAAGAAGCGCGCCGAGATCCTCCAGATGGCCATCCTCAAGCCCGAGATCGCGATCATGGACGAGACCGACTCGGGGCTCGACATCGACGCCCTGCGCGTCGTCTCGGACGGCGTCAACGCCCTCGCCGGCCCCGCCATGGGCGTGCTGGTGATCACGCACTACAACCGCATCCTCAACTACATCAAGCCCGACAAGGTCCACGTGATGGTGGACGGCCGCATCCAGGTCTCGGGCGGCGCCGACCTGGCGCTCAAGCTCGAGTCCCAGGGCTACGACTGGGTGCGCGATGGACAGGAGGTGGAACTGTCATGAGCACCACCCCCAACCTCGACCTGCGCGAGGGCTACACCGAGAAGTTCGGCTTCCACGACACCGAGCAGTCCGTGTTCAAGAGCCGCCGCGGCCTCGACCGCGAGATCGTCGCCCAGATCTCCGAGATGAAGGGCGAACCGGCCTGGATGCGCGACTACCGGCTCAAGGCGCTCGAGCTGTTCGAGAAGAAGCCGATGCCGACCTGGGGCCCGGACCTGTCGACGATCGACTTCCAGAACATCTTCTACTACGTGAAGCCCACGTCGGAGGAGGCGCGGTCCTGGGACGACGTGCCGGCCGACATGAAGCGCACGTTCGACAAGCTCGGCATCCCCGAGGCCGAGCAGAAGTTCCTGTCCGGCGTCGGCGCCCAGTACGACTCCGAGGTCGTGTACCACAAGATCCAGGAGAAGCTCGAGCAGCTGGGCGTGCTGTTCCTCTCCTGCGACCACGGGCTCAAGGAGCACGAGGCGCTGTTCAAGGAGTACTTCGGCACGGTGATCCCGTCCGCCGACAACAAGTTCGCGGCGCTCAACTCGGCGGTGTGGTCGGGCGGCTCGTTCATCTACGTGCCGAAGGGCGTGCACGTGGACGTGCCGCTGCAGGCCTACTTCCGGATCAACACCAAGGACATGGGCCAGTTCGAGCGCACGCTGATCATCGTCGACGAGGGCGCGTTCGTGCACTACGTCGAGGGCTGCCTGCCCCCGGGCGAGCAGGTGAGCCTCGGCGACCGCTGGGTCAACATCGAGAGTGTGCGCCCCGGCGACACGGTCATGGACTCCGACGGCAACGAGGCGCAGGTCGCCAGCGCCCGCGTCCGGCCGTTCAAGGGGGAACTGGTGCGGCTGGTGCCGGTCTCCTCGGCGAACGCCTTCCAGGTGACGCCCGAGCATCCGGTGCTGGGCGTGCGCCGTCGCGGACTGACGACCCGGCGTACCGCCCGGGGAACGTGGCTGCGCGAGATCGACAACGATGCGCTCTGCCGGACCCGCCCCGAGTTCATCCCGGCCAGCCAGCTCGAGCGCGGGGACTTCATGGTGTTCCCGGTCAGCAAGATCACGCGACCGAACGAGCGGTTCACGCGTGAGGTCATGCGCCTGCTCGGCTACTACCTCGCCGAAGGCTCGGCGTACGTCCACAAGAAGCTCCATGTGCCGGTGGTGGCGTTCAGCTTCAACGAGAAGGAGCGCGAGACCATCGACGAGGTCAAGGCGCTCATCCTCGGGATCACCGGGAAGCGAGCGATGGAGATCCATTCGCCAGCCCGTCACGGGACGGAGGTCCGCGTCTATTCGCAGGATCTGCTCGACCTGTGCGTCGAGCACTGCTCGCGCCACGCCGCCGAGAAGCGACTGAGCAAGACGGTTATGGAGCTGCCGGCGCCGCTCCAGAACGAGCTGCTCGAGACCTATCTCAAGGGCGACGGCAGCGTCTATCGCAAGCGCAAGCACACGATGGTGCGCGCGGCAACGGCGTCCCAGGCGCTGGCCTGGCAGCTGCAGGAGCTGTTCGCGCGGCAGGGCCACTACGCGACGATCACCGTTCGCAAGGGCGGGAAGGACACGATCCTGGGTCGGACCATCACGCGTCGCGATCAGTACATCCTCTATTTCTCGCCCGACCGTGAGAAGAGCCAGGTGCGTCAGGGTGACGGCTGCTTCCTCGTGCCGATCAAGCGCGTCGAGCGCACCCCATACGAGGGGCCGGTGTTCAACTTCGAGCTCGAGAGCCAGCCGAACGCGTACGTCGCCCGCGGGTTCGCGGTCCACAACTGCACCGCCCCGACCTACTCGAGCGACTCGCTCCACTCCGCGGTCGTCGAGATCATCGTCAAGCGGGGCGCGCGCTGTCGATATACGACGATTCAGAATTGGTCGAACAACGTCTACAACCTGGTCACCAAGCGCGCGGTCGCGTATCGCAACGCCACGATGGAGTGGGTCGACGGGAATCTAGGGTCCAAAATTACCCAAAAATATCCCAGCGTCTACATGATGGAGCCGGGGGCGCACGGCGAGATCCTCTCGATCGCCTTCGCGGGACACGGCCAGCACCAGGATGCGGGCGGCAAGGTGATCCACTGCGCCCCGAACACGACCAGCAAGATCATCTCCAAGTCCATCAGCAAGGACGGCGGGCGCGCCGGCTACCGGGGGCTGGTCAAGGTGCAGAAGGGCGCGGTCGACTCGCGCAGCACCGTGAACTGCGACGCGCTCATCCTCGACGAGAAGTCGCGCTCCGACACCTACCCCTACATGGAGATCGAGGAGGATCGGGTCTCGATCGGCCACGAGGCGACGGTCTCGAAGATCGGCGACGAGCAGCTCTTCTACCTGCAGAGCCGCGGCATCCCCAAGGAGGAGGCGGCGGCGATGATCGTCTCCGGGTTCATCGAGCCGATCGTGAAGGAGCTGCCGATGGAGTACGCGGTCGAGATGAACCGGCTGATCCAGCTCCAGATGGAGGGCTCGGTCGGATGACGAACGCGACGACGACGCCGAAGACCACCCTCCGCCCGATCGCGCCCGAGGCGTGGGAGACCACCGCCCGGGCGCGCGCCCAGCAGCAGGGCGAGCCCGACTGGGCGCTCGAGCAGCGCCGGATCGCGGCGGCCCAGGCGAAGGCGCTGGGGCTGCCGAGCCGCGAGCACGAGCTGTGGCGCCGGATCGACTTCCGCACGCTGGAGCAGGGCCTGGCGGCGCTCGACCCGTTCCACGCCGGCCCCGCGGCGGCGACGTTCGGCGACCTGCCGGCCGGACTCCAGGCGGTGCTGGGGGAGGACGCCGACCGCGCCGGAGTGCTGGTGCAGCGCGACGCCGGCGTGGCGTTCGAGCGCAACGCCGCGGAGCTCGAGCGCCAGGGCGTCATCGTCTGCTCGCTCGAGCGGGCGCTCACTCGGCACGCCGAACTGCTGCGCCCGCGCCTGGGCGCCTTGATCGAGCCGGACTACGACGGCTACGCGGCGCTGGGGGCGGCCATCCGCTCGGGCGGCGCCTTCGTCTGGGTGCCGGACGGCGTGGAGGCGGCACTGCCCATCCGCCTGCTCCACGGTCTCGACGCCGCGGGCCGGCTCGCGGCCCCGCGCAGCGTCATCGTCCTCGGCCAGCAGGCCCGCGCCACCATCGTCGAGGAGCAGTCCTCGGCCGCGGCGGACGGTCTCGCCTTCCACCTGGGCGGCACCGAGGTATTCCTGGGTGAGGAGTCGAAGCTGGTCTTCGCCACGCTCCAGGAGTGGGGCGGCAACGTCTACCACTACTCGAACCAGCGCGCCCGCATCGAGCGCGGGGCCGAACTGCAGTGGATCCAGACCGTGCTGGGCGGCCGGATGGTGAAGACCAACTCCTACTTCGACCTGGCGGGCCCGGGGGCTTCCGCTTACGTGCACGGCTTCATGTTCGGCGACGAGCGGCAGCACTTCCACCTGCACACGCTGCAGCGGCACCTGGCCGACCACTGCACCAGCGACCTGCTCATCAAGGGCTGCCTCAAGGACCACGCCCGCAGCGTCTACCAGGGGCTGATCCAGGTGGCCGAGGGGGCGCAGCGCACCGACGCCTACCAGGCGAACCGGAACCTGGTGCTCTCCGACACCGCCCGCGCCGACAGCATCCCGGGCCTCGAGATCCTGGCCAACGACGTGCGCTGCACGCACGGCGCCACCATCGGCAGCGTGGACCCGGAGCAGATGTACTACCTCATGGCGCGGGGCCTCCCGCGCAACACCGCGCAGCGGCTGATCGTCGAGGGATTCTTCACGCCGGTCATCGATCGCATCCCGCTGGAAGGGATCCGCGAGCATCTGCGACAGGTGATCCAGCGGAAGATCGGGTAGCCGCCATGACCCGCGCATCGGGCGTCTCGGTGGCGATTCCGGAGGTCCGGCCGGCGGCGCCGCGCGCGCCGTTCGACCCCGAGGTGGTGCGGCGGCAGTTCCCGATCTTCCGGGCCGCGCGCCCCAAGCCGCTCCATTACCTCGACAGTGCCGCCACCAGTCAGAAGCCCGACGCCGTGCTCGCGGCGATGGACCGCTACTACTCGACCTGCAACGCGAACATCCACCGCGGCATCTACGGCATCGCCGAGGAGGCGACCGCGGCCTACGAGGACGCGCGCCGGCGCGTGGCGCGGTTCGTCAACGCCGCCTCGCCGCGCGAGCTGATCTTCACGCGCAACAGCACCGAGGCGATCAACCTGGTCGCCTACGCGTGGGGCCGCTCGCAGATCAAGGCCGGCGACGCCATCGTCTTGACCGAGATGGAGCACCACTCGAACCTGGTGCCCTGGCAGATCCTGGCCCAGGAGCGCGGTGTCGAGCTGCGCTTCATCCCGGTGACCGGCGGCGGCGAGCTGGACCTGGCGGCCCTGCCCGGGCTCCTCGCCGACGGCCGGGTGAAGCTGGTGGGCGTGGTCCACATCTCCAACGTGCTCGGCACCGTGAACCCGGTCGCCGAGATCGCCCGCCAGGCGCACGCCGCCCAGGCGCTCCTGCTGCTCGACGCCTCGCAGAGCGTGCCGCACTGCCCGGTCGACGTGCAGGCGCTGGGCTGCGACTTCATGGCGTTCACCGGCCACAAGCTGCTCGGGCCCACCGGCATCGGCGCGCTGTGGGCGCGCCGGGCGCTGCTCGAGGCGATGCCGCCGTTCCTGGGCGGCGGCGAGATGATCCGCGAGGTCAAGCTCGCCGGCTCCCAGTGGAACGAGCTGCCGTGGAAGTTCGAGGCCGGCACCATGGCGATCGCCGAGGCGGTCGGGTTCGGCGCGGCGATCGACTATCTGGAATCGCTCGGCATGGAGCATGTCTTCGCCCACGACAAGGCACTGGCCGCCGCGACCATGGAGCGCCTGCGCGAGGTCCCGGACCTCACCATCCTGGGCCCGCCGGCCGCGAAGCGGGGCGGCGTCGTCGCCTTCACGCTCGGGACCATCCATCCGCACGACGTGGCGACGGTGCTGGACGACGAGGGGGTGGCGGTGCGCGCCGGGCACCACTGCGCGATGCCGCTGCACGAGAAGCTGGGCGTGCCGGCCAGCGCGCGCGCCTCGTTCCACTGCTACACCGTGCCCGCTGAGATCGACGCGCTGGTGCGGGGGCTCCACCGCGCGCGCAAGGTGTTCGCGTCGTGAGCGGCAGCGAGGACCTGTTCCGCGAGGAGATCCTCGAGCATGCGAAGCATCCGCGGCGCCACGGCACGCTGAGCGATCCCGACATCACCTTCGAGGACTCGAACCCGCTCTGCGGCGACCGGCTGCGCATCGACCTGCACGTGAAGGACGGGCGCATCCGCGACATCTGCTTCTCGGGCGTCGGCTGCTCGATCAGCCAGGCGGCGGCGTCGATGCTGTGCGAGGAGGTCGAGGGCAAGACGCTGGAGGAGGTCAAGCGGCTCACCCGCGACGACGTCCTCGAGATGCTCGGGATCGAGCTGGGCCCGGTGCGGCTCAAGTGTGGGCTGCTGGCGCTCAAGACGCTCAAGGCCGGCGTGTACGGGATCCATCAGTGGCCGGGCGAGGACGAATGACGGAGGTGGGGATGAGCGGGACCCGGGCGGGGCGGTTCGTGACCGTGGCGAAGGTGGGCGAGATCCCCGAGGGTGGGGTGAAGGTGGTGCGCCTCGACGACCGCGAGGTCGCGATCTTCCGTCTCGCGGACGGCTATCACGCGATGGACGACGTCTGCACGCACGATGGCGGCCCGCTGGCCGAGGGCATCGTGGAGGGCGACGTGATCGAGTGCCCGCGGCACGGGGCCCGCTTCGACATCCGCACCGGCGCGGTGCGGGCGATGCCGGCGACCCAGCCGGTGCCGACCTATCCGGTGCGCGTCGAGGGCGGCGAGGTCCAGGTCGAGTGGTCATGAGCGACGATCGTCAGGAACCGACCCAGCCCTCCGCCGCACCCTCCGGCGCACCACCCGGCGCACCCTCCGGCGCCCCCTCTGGCGCACAAGCCGCCGCACCCGCGGCTGGCGCCGCGCCGTCGCAGCAGGAGCTGGCCGTCCGCTCCGCGCTCGAGACGGTGATGGACCCCGAGATCAACCTCTCGGTGATCGACCTGGGGCTGATCCGCGAGATCCAGTTCCTGGACCCGCCCAAGACCCTCATCCGGATGATGCTGACCACCCCCTTCTGCCCCTACGCCCCGCAGATGATCGCGGACGTGAAGCAGGCGGTGACCAGCGTGGTGCCGCAGGAGTGCGAGGTCGAGATCCTGCCCGACGCGTGGAGCCCGGACATGATGCCGGACCCGGGATTGCTCGGCTTCTCGTACTGAGCCGTTCCCCGGATACGCCGAGGGCCGCCCCCCGAAAGGAGCGGCCCTCACGCTGGGCACCCGCACGTGTGCCGCGGGTGGCGCCGGCTCAGACCTTGACCGACAACCCCCAGTTGAGCTTGAGCTGCCGGTAGTGGGGCACGTGATGGTACTTGAGCTCGACGAAGTTCTCGAACCGCCCGGCGAGCGGGAACTGGAGCCCGGCCATCGCCGAGAGGCCGCCGCGCACGATCGCGTTGCTCTGGTCGTTGATCCCGAGCGACGGCGCGTCGACGCTACTCGACAGGAAGTGGAGCGCGAAGCCGGCTCCCACGTAGGGCTGGGTGCCGGTCTGGCGGAACGCGTAGCGGATATCCCCGCCCAGCGTGGCGTCCTTGCGGGTGGTGTGGATGCCGAAGGGCTCGACGGTGTTGGCGTTCCGCCAGTACTCCACCGTGGGCAGCACCTCGACGCCCTGGATGAGCCGGGGCGATTTGATGCGCGTGCGCAGCGCGATCCCGGAGAAGGAACTCTGCTTCTCCTGCATCACCGTGCTGGTCATGACATCCACGCCGACCAGACTACCGGCGGGACGACGAGACACATCCCTATGAAGCAGCGCATACGACACTCCTCTGGGTCAATCCATTGACGCTTGGGTCGGCCGGTCGGCCGGGGAGCGACCCGCACTATAGTCGCGGTGCGTGGTCCCGCCAACCGGAATCTCGCCGCAGTCGTTAAGAATGGGCGTCCGCGTCCGGAGGATGTCAACCGCCGCGCGCTCGGCCGGTTGTGGCGACGGCTCAGTCGCGCTCGGCGGGCGGCTTCTCGCGATAATCCAGCATCCGCGAGCGCAGCCAGCGCACGCCGATCAGGTCGTAGAGCCCGCGCCCGAGGCGGTTGGCCACGCCGTACTTGGAGACCCCGTGCCGGCGCGGGCGGTGCGCGAGCGGCACCTCGGTGACCCTGGCGCCGCGGAACAGGCACAGCGCCGGCAGGAAGCGATGGGCCCCGACGAACAGCGGTACGCCGTCGAGCGCCTCGCGGCGGTACGCCTTGAACGAGCAGCCGATGTCCGTGATCGTGTCGCCGAGCACGCGGCGCCGGACGGCGTTGGCGATCCGCGACGAGAGCCGCCGCCGCCAGTCGTCCTGCCGCTCCTGGCGCACGCCCGAGACCACGTCCGCGCCTTCGAGCGCCGCGAGCAGCCGGGGCAGGTCGGCCGGGTCGTTCTGCAGATCGGCGTCGAGCGTCACGATCACCGCCCCCCGCGCGCGGCGCAGGCCGGCGGCCAGGGCGGCGCTCTGCCCGCGGTTGGCGGCGAGCAGCACCGGCACCACGCTGGGATCGCGCCGCCCCTCGCGGACCAGCCACTCCGCGGTGCCGTCGCGGCTGCCGTCGTCCACCGCCACGATCTCGTAGCTCAGGCCCACCGCGGCCAGCGCCTGGCGCAGCTCGGCGAAGAGCGGGACCAGGTTCTCCCGCTCGTTGAAGGCCGGGACCACCACCGACAGCTCGGGCGCCGGGAGTGCGGCCGGCGCGGCTGCCTCGGGGCCGGACGGGGGTCCCGCCTTGGCGGTGGCGGGCGAACGGGGACCGGTGGCGAGGGAGGCTTCCATCTCGCCAGTGTGCCGCCCGTGGCCCCGCTTGTCCACCGGCGTCGCGGCCCTCGGCCGCAGTCCGGGATGCGTGCCCCAAGCGCCCCGATCAGGCCGGTTCCCGGCCCGCGCCCGGCCGCCGGGCCCCAGGCGCGGGCCTTGCCGCGAAACGCCGTTGGACAGGGGGTGGCCCCTCTGCTTACCTTCCCGTCCGATCGACCTTGTCGTCGTCCCGTTGAGCGCCCCGGAGAGGATCATGCCGCGCGTCGCCTGGAGCCTTCTGCTCATCCTCCTGTTCGCCCTGCCGCTCGCCTCGTGCTTCGACCAGGAGTCGTGTTCGACCTGTCCGGCGCCGGCCAGCGCCCGGATCGGCGTGCGGCTGCCGCTCGGCTCGGCGCCGGACTCGCTCCACGTCTGGCTTGTCGGTGGAGTTGATGACGAACGGCTGGACGCCGGTGACAGCATCACCATCAGGCGCGGTGGGTCGCTCACCTACACCAAGCTCCTCCCGGGCGTCTACACGCTCACGGCCAGCCGCTGGTACTTGAAGGATTTCGTGGTCTTCGTGAAGACGGCGTCGGTGCAGGTGAAGGTGGAGGCCGGCGAGTACCGCGTCGTCACCTTCCAAAACGACTTCCCGATCGTCACCGACGCGACCATCCAGCGCCGCGCCCCTCTGCCGCTGGCGGACGGGCCGTCCCGACTCCGGGTGGGCTAGCGCCTGATCGGATCGCTCCGGGTCGCGCGCGCGCGGCGGTCGCCCAGGCGACCGCGCGGCCCGGCTCGGGCGCTGGAGCAGCTCGCCATCGACTTCACCGCCGAGGCGCCGCGCTGGCGGTTCTCGCGCCTGGTCCTGGCCTCGCCCCATCGCGAGCGCATCCGCGAGCGGCTCGAGTTCGTGCGCGGCTTCTACCCCGAGCTGGAACGCGTGACGGTGCGGGTCGGGCTGGCGCGCAAGCGCGGCGTGCTGGGATGGGGCTCGCTGGATCCCGATCACCCGGGCATCTGGGTGCGGCCGCGGCGGCTCGAAGCCTTCACCATCGCCCACGAGCTCACCCATCTGCTCCAGGCGCGCGGGCTGGTCCCGCGCGGCGAGCGCGCCTGCGACCTATGGGCGCTGGCCCGCTCGCCGCTGCTGGTGGACGCCTGTCCGGGCTACCTGCGCGTCCCGGTCGAGCTGTACCGCCTGCGGCCGCTGCCGCCGCGCGACGCCGCCCTGCTCCATCGCGCCGCCCATCGCGCCATCGACGCGCGGGACCGCGGCGTGCGGGGCTACCTGCGGCACTTCGAGCAGGACGTGGCGGCGGCCTGTCGGGACGCGCTCCCCGCCGCGCCGGCGGTGGCGAAGGCCCGGGCACTCCAGCTCGTGACGCCCGCGGGCCTCGTGGCGCGCGGGGCGGCGCGCCTGCGCTCGAGGCCGCGATGACCGCGACCGGCCGGCGGGTGCGCGTCGCGGCGGCGGTGGTGTGGCGCGACGGGAAGCTGCTGCTCACGCAGCGCCCGCCGGGTGGGGCGTTCGCGCTCCAGTGGGAGTTCCCGGGCGGCAAGATCGAGCCCGGCGAAACGCCGGCCCAAGCGCTGAGCCGCGAGGTGTTGGAGGAGCTGGGCGTGGCCGCGACCGCCCACGAGGCGCTGGGGGTCAGCGTCCACGATTACGCCGGGGGGCCACGCGTCGAGGTCGCCTTCCTGCGCTGCACGCTCGACTCCTACGACTTCACGCCCAGCCCGGCCGCCCACGCCGTCCGCTGGGCGTCGCCGGCGGCGATCCCGCCCGAGATGATCCTCGAGGCCGACCGCGAGTTCCTGGCGCGGCTCAAGGCGGGCGCCTGATGCGGCGGCACGCGCGGAGGTCGTCCTGACGCTGCTCGATAGCGCCGAATCGGTCCTGCCCCCGGGGCTCCAGTTCCTCAAGCCCGGCTGGTGGATGCTCCACGTCTTGGCCGTGGCGCTGGTGTTCGCCTATGGCTACCGCCGCGGGCGCACCGCGGAGCGCCGCGACGCCCGGGCGAAGGAAAAGGAGCCGCCCCGGCCGTAAGTGGCGGCAGGGCATCGGCCGGCCGCGGCCGGATCCCACCCAAGGGCCCGCCCCGACCTCCCACTTGCCCTCGGCTGGCAGGATTGTTAACCTGCCTCAACACAGTTCAGCCCGCTCGACACTCGCCCGGGGTCGCCATGGCGGGGCCGGGCTGGGCGCCCCCAATCCGAGGGACCTCGTGGACATCTGGAAACGATTCGGCGAGAAGGAAGTCTCCCATTCCATGGCCCATTACCTCCAGGCCGTGGCCGCACTCAAGTCCGACAAGGGCCACGCCCGCGTGGTGGACATCGCCGACCACCTGGGGGTCTCCAAGAGCGGCGTGACCTCGATGCTGCGCTCGCTCCAGTCGCGCGGGCTCGTCACCCACGAGCGCTACGGCGCGGTGGAGCTGACGCCGTCGGGCCAGCGCCTCGCCTCGCGCACCGAGTCCAATCGCCGCGTGCTGACCATGTTCCTGAGCGAGATCCTCGGCGTGCCGGAGGCGGTGGCCAGCGAGGACGCCTGCATGATCGAGCACCTGGTGAGCCCCGAGGTGTCGATCGAGCTGCTGCGCCTGACCACGTTCGTGCGCTCGAAGCATCCGGTCGCGGCGCAGTTCCGGGACGCCTACAAGGCCAGCCCGCGCTCGTGCGCCGAGCATGCGCCCGGCGCGTGCGAGCTGTGCGGCGAGACCTGCCTGCACGAGTCGCTGGTCTGCGAGCCCAAGGACGGCGGGGCCGAGGTGTGAGCGCCGACGCCCTGGCCGGCCGGGACGCGCACGCGACCGGGGAGCGCTCGCTCGACCAGCTGGTCCCGGGCGAGCGCGGGCTCATCCTGCGCATCGACGCCGATCCGGGCATCACGCGCCGACTGATGGAGCTGGGCCTGGTGCCGGGCACGGTCGTGGAACTGGTGCGCACCGCCCCGCTGGGCGATCCGCTCGAGCTGGCGGTCCGCGGGCTGCACCTTTCCCTGCGCCGCTCGGAGGCCGGTCACATCCATGTCGCGCAGCACGGCTGAGAGTCCCGGCCTCGCGCCGGTCCCGATCGAACCCGCCCGCCGCCGCCACGCGGCGCCTCGGCCGCGCCGCATCGCCATCCTGGGCAATCCCAACTCGGGCAAGTCCACTCTGTTCAACGCCCTCACCGGGCTGCGGCAGAAGGTCGGCAACTACCCGGGGGTGACGGTCGAGAAGAAGACCGGCATCTGCGACCTGCCCTCCGGGATGCGCGCCGAGATCATCGACCTGCCCGGCAGCTACAGCCTGCACCCGGCCTCACCCGACGAGCGCATCGTGCGCGACGTGCTGCTCGGCCTGCAGCGCGACACGCCGCCGCCCGATCTGATCGTGTTCCTGGTGGACGCCACCAGCCTCGACCGCCACCTCAACCTGGCGCTCCAGGTGATCGAGCTGGGCCGCCCGCTGGTGCTGGCGCTCAACATGATGGACTCCGCGCGCGCGCAGGGCCTGGCGATCGACCTCGCCGCCCTGGAGCGCAACTTCGGCGTGCCGGTGATCGGCATCTCCGCGTCGAAGGGGGAGGGGCTCGGCCACCTGCGGCGCCTGATGGAGCGCGAGATCGAGCCCTCGACGCGCCGCTTCCGCCAGCGGCCCGCGCACCTGCAGCGCGTGCTCGACCGGCTCGAGGCGCGGCTGCCGCGGCACGAGCTGCTGCCGGAGCGGGCGCGCCACGACTTCGCGCTGGCCCTGCTGCTCGACGACGGCGAGGACGACGCGCTCGCTCGCGCCACCACGCCGGACGTCCTCGACGACGCGCACACGCTGGCGCGCCGGCTCGACCAGCTCTCGCCCGGCTGGCGCTCGGACGACGTGGAGAACCGGTTCGAGGCGATCCGCGAGGTGCTGAGCGCGGCCGTGGTCGCCCCGGGCGAACGCCGCGACCGGCGGCGGGACTCGATCGACCGCGTGCTCACGCATCTTCCAGTCGGTGTTCGCCTGGGCGCAGCCCATCATGGACTTCATCGACGCCGTGGTGGGGCGCTTCGGCTCGATCGTCCACGCTGTGCTGCCGGCCGGGCCGGTGCGTTCGCTGATCGTCGACGGCATCATCGCCGGGGTCGGCACGACGCTGACGTTCGTGCCGCAGATCGCGGTGCTGTTCTTCTTCATCTCGCTGCTCGAGGACACGGGCTACATGGCCCGCGCCGCGTTCATCATGGATCGGCTGATGGGCAAGGTCGGGCTCTCGGGGCGGGCGTTCATTCCGCTGCTGTCGTCGTTCGCCTGCGCGATCCCCGGCATCATGGCGACGCGCACCATCGACAACCGCCGCGACCGCATCACCACCATCATCATCGCGCCCTTCATGTCGTGCAGCGCGCGGCTGCCCGTGTATGCCCTGCTGATCGGCGCGTTCATCCCCAACGTCTGGGTGGGCTTCGTGACGCTGCCGGGCATCGTGCTGTTCTCGATGTACTTCCTCGGCATCGCCGCCGCCATCGTCGTGGCCGCCCTGCTCAAGCGCACCGTCCTGCGCGGCGGCCGGCCGCTGTACGTGATGGAGCTGCCGCCCTACCGCATGCCCTCGTGGCGCTCGATCGTGCTCACCGTGCGCGAGCGCTCGTGGCTGTTCGTGAAGAACGCGGGCACGGTCATCCTGGCCATCACCGTGGTGCTGTGGTTCCTGGCCTCGTATCCGCGCGGGGGCGCCGACCTCAAGGCGCTCGAGACCCGGCACGCCACCGCGGTGGCCGCCGGCGATCAGCCCGGGGCCAAGCTGCTCGAGCGCCGCATGGCCGGCCTCACGCTGGAGCAGTCGTTCGCGGGCCGTGTCGGGCGCTACCTGGAGCCGGCCATCGCGCCGCTGGGCTTCGACTGGCGCATCGGCGTCGGGCTGGTCACCTCGTTCGCCGCGCGCGAGGTGATGGTCTCGACCCTGGCCACGGTGTTCAACCTGGGGAACGCCGGCCAGGACATGGTGCCGTTGCGACAAAGCCTGCGGGAGGCCATCGACCCGCGCACCGGACGGAAGGCCTACTCGCCGCTGATGGCGGTGAGCCTGATGGTGTTCTTCGTGCTCGCCTGCCAGTGCATGTCCACGGTCGCGGTCGCGCGCCGCGAGACCAACTCGTGGCGCTGGCCGATCTTCATGCTGGTGATGATGAATGTGCTCGCCTGGCTGGTCTCGTTCGCGGTCTACCAGGGGGGTCGCGCGCTGGGGCTCGGCCTGTGAGCGGCGCCCTGCTGCAGAACCTGGGGGTCGCGGTCATCGTGCTCGCCGCCGCGGGCTTCCTGGTCCGGCGTCAGCTCAAGCGCCGGGCGCGTCCCCCCGGGTGCGACACGTGCCCCAACTGCGCGGTGCAACCGCCGCACCCGACCGCGCCGACGCTCATCGAGCTCGGCGAGCCGGACCCCCGCGGGCCGGACCAGCGGTCCTTCCCGGTCTGACCGCCCGGCGCCTGGCCGCGACCGGCGTGGATCGCGGGCCGCGCCCTCGCGGCTACCCCCGAGCCGGGATCCGGGCGATGCTCCAGGCGTGATGGCGGGCGTGCACCGCGTGGATCCGCACCGCCTCGGGCAGGCGGTAGGGCCAGGTGGTGACGAACTCGGAGTTCCAGATCCAGATCCGGTCGCGCTCGGCCGCACTCAGGCGCTCACCCATCGCGCGCAGGCGTCCCGCACCCCGCGTGAGTGCCTCGCGCGTCGCCGCCGGCTCCGGGCGGTCGGGCGGCTGGGAGATGGCCGCGGCCTTGGCGCCATTCGGCATGAAGCCGCGCTCGACCACGACCGCGACGAACAGCGTCTGCACCAGCCCGCGCCGCGGGATCGCGGGCAGGGTGCCCGCGCGCAGCTTGGGCTCCGCCAGGTCGAACGCATCGGCCATGCGCGTGAGGATCAGGCCGACATGCGCGACCTGCTGGCCGGCGGTCCATTTGCCCGGCTGGCCGCGGGTCCAGAGCGACGGATCGCGATCGGTGGCCGCGGTCAGCTCCCGGAGCGCCGCGTCGAGGTCGGCGCACAGGGCCGGGAGATCCTCGCCACGCATCGCCATGGCGCCATGATGCCCGTCGTCACGCACCGCGGCAATCCGCGAATGGACGCGTGTGGACGCGTGGGCTAGCCTGCGCCGGTCGCGCGAGGGCCGGGGCGTCGCGCGCCGCGCTCGCGGTGCGGACCCGGACGGCGGCGGGAGGGTGTGATGACGGATCGCATGCGCTTCAAGGATCGCGCGGCGCTGGTGACCGGCGCCAGCAGCGGCATCGGCCGCGCCTGCGCGCGGGCGCTCGGCGCCGAGGGGGCGCGGGTGGTGGTGGCCGGGCGGCGTGAGGATCGGCTCGCGGAGGTGGCGGCCGAGATCCAGGCGGCGGGCGGGCAGGCGGTCATCGTCACCGGCGACGTGCGCGACCGTGCGGTCTGCGACGGCTGGGTCCGGACCGCGGCCGAACGCTTCGGGGGGCTCGACGCCCTGGTCAACGCGGCCGGCGTCATCGGGCCCTCGCTCGGGCTGCTCGGCACCGAGCCGGACGAGTGGGACCGGATCATGGATTCGGACCTGCGCTCGGTGTTCCTGCTCACCCGCGCCGCCGCCCCCGAGCTGATGAAGCGCAGGGGGAGCATCGTGAGCATCTCGTCGGTGGCGGGGCTCAGGCCCTACGGGGGCCTGCTCGCCTACTGCGTGAGCAAGGCCGGCGTCGACATGCTCACGCGCTGCGCGGCCCTCGACCTGGCGCCCCATGGCGTGCGGGTGAACGCCGTGAACCCGGGCGTGGTGGTGACCGAGCTGCACACGGTGACCAGCGCCATCCCGGACTACGCCGGCTTCCTCGAACGCTCCAAGACCACGCATCCGATCGGCCGGGTCGGACGCCCGGACGAAGTCGCCTCGCTCGTCCTGTATCTCCTGAGCGATGACGCCGGCTGGATCACCGGCGCCTGCTATTCCATCGACGGCGGCCGGGCCCTGGCCAGCGCCCGATAGCGTCGCCCGCCGCGAGCGTCCGCCGCCGCCGCGGGCATCCGGCGCGAACGGGGGCCCCGGTCGGCCGCACGGCCCTGAGACCGGCCGGCGGCCAGCGCCCCCAGCGCCGCGCCCCCGCGCCCCGGGCGCGCATTGCCCTCACGGAGGCTCCGCGGCCCGCCGATAACTCGGGAGCCATGGACTTCTCCCTCGAGCCCACGGTCGCGGGCGCGGCGTTGGCCGCTGCCGCGGTCGCGGGTGGCGGCCCATTGTTCACCGGCGGTCTGCGCGCCGTGCGGCTCCGCTACACCATGGCGCGGCTGCGCGAGCGGCCGCTGGCCGAGTCCCCGACCGGTTTCGTCCACACCTCGGGCCGCGTCGCCCTCGACAGCCCCCTGTTCTCCCCCCTCACCAACCGGCCGTGCGCGGGCTTCCGGCTCGAGGTCAGCGGCGCGGGCACCCGCGCCGGCGGCACGGTCGAGGAGCGCCGTTCGTTCCGGATCGTGAGCGGCGGGGTGCGCGCGCGGGTCATCGCCGAGGGCGGCCGCTGGGAGCTCTCGCCGACCAGCCGCCGCGAGGTCCGTGCGGGCGAGCCGCTGAGCGAGCACCTGGACACCCTGCTCCGGCGCTGCGCGGAGGCGGGCTGGCTCCGCGGCCAGGGCCGGTCGCTGACGCTCACCGAGCACGCACTGCTGGCGGGGGCCGAGTGCCACGTCATCGGACAGTCGCGTGCGTCCCGGCCCTACGAGCTGCCGGTCGAGGGAGAGCTGGTCCGCACCGGCACCGACGGCGCGGTGCGCATCGGCGCCACGCCCATCCCGCGGGTCAAGGCGCAGGCCGCGCGCCGCCGGCCGTTCGGGCGCGAGCGGCGCCGAGCCGGCCGGCCGTTCCCCGACGAGGTGGATCTGTGGGTGGACGCGGGCGGCGCGCTGGAATACGTGCGGGTCTCCGACCGGCCGCCGACGCGCACCGAGCTCGCGGTCTCGCCCTGGCCCGGACTCGGTCTGGTGCTGGGCCCGGCCCTGAGCCTCGGCGGGCTGCTCTACCTGGCGCGGGCCGCCGACGTGCTGCGCGACCACGGCCGGTTCTAGACGGAGACGCATGACCGACCTCAAGGGGATCCTCGAAGCGACCGCCGCCCTGACGGCGGGCCCGATCGTCTTCCTGCGCGGGTTCCGGATCCTGCGCAAGCGGCGGCTGATCGCCGACACGCCCACCGCGCGCATCCGCTCGCTGGCGATGGGCCTGGTCGAGGTGAACGGGAAGGTCGCGCCGCGCAGCACCGTCATCGCGCCGTTCTCGGCACGGTCGTGCGCCTACTGGGAGATCGACATCTCGTCGCGCAGCAAGAACGGCTGGAGCGTCCTCCACCGCGACCAATCCGGGAATCCCTTCTTCCTGAGCGACGAGACCGGCGAGGCGCTGGTCTATCCGCACGGCGCCGAGTGCAAGATCCCGTTCGGCACCGACGAGCAGTGCTCCGGCCTCAACCTGCCGCCCTGCTACGCCGAGTACCTCAAGGCGCACGGCTCGGTGCTGATCACCCTGGAGCGCGCGGGCCGGCTGCGCTTCCGCGAGCGCGTCCTGGAGGGCGGCGAGAACGTCTACGTGCTCGGGACCGCCGTGCCGCGCCCCCGGGAGGTGGTGGTGGCCGACAGCGACCTGCTGCAGGCGACCGGCACCGACGCCGCCGCCACCACCCGCCTGCGAGCGCTCGACCACGAGGTGGTGGCGGTGATCCGCCGCGGCGAGAACGAGACCGTCTTCATCATCAGCCAGGAGTCCGAGCGGGCCCTGATGCTCGAGTTCGGCGGCCAGGCGCTGCTGCAGCTCACGCTCGGACCGGCCCTCGCGCTGTTTGGGCTCGGCTACTGGCTGCTCATGTTGTCCTCGGGGCGCTGGCCCTGATCATCCGGGGCCGGGCCCTCCCGGTCCGACGTCACACGCAAGGGAGGAATCGCATGCATCCCGCCGAGATCTTCTGGACGGCCGTGATCGGGTTCCTGGTCATCGGCACCATCGGGTACGGGCTCTCGATCTACAACGCCCTGGTGGCGCTCAAGAACAACATCGGGCGTTCGTGGGCCAACATCGACGTGCTGCTCAAGCAGCGGCACGACGAGCTGCCCAAGCTGGTGAAGACGTGCGAGGGCTACATGCAGCACGAGCGGGCGGTGTTCGACAAGCTGAGCGAGGCCCGCGGTGCCCTGGCGCGTGCCCACAGCGTGCCCGAACGCGCCGAGGCCGAGGGCCTGCTGGGCCGGGCGCTGGGACAGTTCTTCGCCGTGGCGGAGAACTACCCGGACCTCAAGGCCAAACAGTCGTTCCTCCAGCTGCAGAGCCGCATCAGCGAGATCGAGAACCAGATCGCCGACCGGCGCGAGTTCTACAACGACACCGTGACCACCTTCAACACGCGCATCCAGCAGATGCCCGACGCCATCATCGCCAACGCCCTGGCGCTCAAGCCCGGAATGCTCTTCAAGGTGGACGAGACCGACCGCGAGGACGTCGAGATCAAGTTCGCGATGGCCGGCTGACCGGGCTCACACCGGGCTTAGCCCACGCGGCGGGGAGCA
>VBPB01000332.1:4676-9298 GCA_005893365.1 Candidatus Eiseniibacteriota bacterium | reverse complement strand
CCAAGTACGAGACCCCGATCACGGTGCCTGTGACCTATCCCATCCCGTTCACGATCGCCGAGGAGATGGTCAAGGCCGGCCACCTCCACGCCGGCCGGCCCGAATCCTACGACCCCAACAGCGTGCGCTTCGTCTCGCCCGAGCAGTTCGCCTACGTCGCGACCGTCACCGGCATCATGCTGCGCGACCGGCCCGCCGCCCACATCTTCATGGGCTCGTTCTTCGCCGAGTCGCTGCTGCTGGCCGAGACCGGGTTCGCCACCGGCGCCATCCAGGTGGCGGGCACGGCGAACGTCCATCAGCTCCCGTTCTTCGTGGTGGCCTGCGACTACACCCTCATCGGCGAGGAGCTCTACGCCGCCAGCGCCTACCTGTCCGGCGAGCCGCGGCTGGTGGGGGGCCTCAAGGGCGCGGACCTCATGAAGCTCATCATCATCACCGCGGTCATCGTCGGCTGCGTGCTCGAGACCCTGCACCTCCACGGCCTGACGCTGTGGATGACCACCCAGTAGGAGGCTGCCCTTGAAGCGCGAGGTGCCCCTGTTCCTCACCGCGGTGATCGGGGTGTTCATGATCCTGTCGTTCTTCGTGCCCCACCAGTGGGTGAGCGTGCCGGCCGACTTCCTCCAGGCCAGCGCCGTGATCCTGGTGGCCTTCGGCTACGTGCTGGGCGGGGCCAACGCGCTGCGGGTCAACTTCGACGCCATCTACAAGCGCTCGCCGGGCTGGCCCTACAAGATCGTCCTGGTGGTCTCGCTGATCACCACGGTGGTGGTCGGGGCCATCGAGGGCCGGACCTTCCTCAACGAGCACATGCGGTCCAAGTGGATCTACGACTGGATCTACTCGCCGATGTCCTCGACCATGTTCTCGCTGCTCGCGTTCTTCATCGCCTCGGCGGCGTTCCGCGCCTTCCGCATCCGCACCGTCGAGGCCGGCCTGCTGGCGGTCGCGGCGCTGATCGTGATGCTGGGCCGGGTCCCGCTCGGCGACCTCCTCAGCGACTGGCTGTTCCAGGCCAAGTGGCTGCCGGGCGCGCCCCACACGCTGCACCTGAGCAGCCTCCAGGAGTGGATCATGGACGTCCCGCAGAACACCGCCAAGCGCGCCATCCTGATCGGCGCGGCGCTGGGGGTCATGGCGACCGGCCTGCGGGTCATCCTCGGCATCGAGCGTGCCTACCTGAGCGGCGAGGACTAGGCCATGGCCTGGCACGAGACGCTGGAGAAGCTCGACCGGCGCTGGCTGTTCCTCATCATGGGGCTGCTGGTCGCGGGGCCGCTGGTCCGCCCCGCCGGCCTGCCGCTCAAGGTCTCGCCGCCGGTGCAGAGCTTCAACGACGCCATCGACAAGCTGCCCAACGGCTCGACCGTGCTGATGTCCTGCGACTACGACCCGAGCGCCCGGCCGGAGATGGTGCCGATGAACCGCACCGCCTTCCGCCAGCTGCTCTCCAAGGACTGCAGGGTCGTGGTGACCGTGCTATGGAACGCCGGGCCCGGCCTGGTCGAGGAGACCCTGAACGACGTGGCCAAGGAGTTCCCGGGCAAGACCTACGGCGTCGACTGGGTGAACCTCGGCTACAAGGCTGGCGACGACGCGGTGATGGTGCTGATGGGGCAGGGGATCAAGAACGCGTTCCCGCGCGACTACCGCGGCAACGACACCGCCAGGCTGCCGATCATGCAGAACGTCCGCGACTACTCGAGCTTCCCGATGCTGGTCAACATCTCGGCCGGCTTCCCGGGGACCAAGGAGTGGGTGCAGCAGGTGCAGTCGCGCTTCCATCTGCCGATGGTGGCGGGCGTGACGGCGGTGAGCGCGCCGGAGTACTACCCCTACCTCCAGTCCGGCCAGCTGCGCGGGCTGCTGGGGGGGATGGCCGGGGCCGCCGAGTACGAGAAGGCGCGCGGCGAGAAGGGCACGGCCACCAAGGGCATGGACGCGCAGTCGCTGGCGCACGTCTTCGTGGCGCTGTGCATCGTGCTCGGGAACGTGGTGCAGTGGGTCAAGCGCCGGGAGGCGGCATGAGCTTCCACGTCAGCGCAGACCTGAGCGTCTGGATCGGCGCGTTCCTGACGCTGTGCATCTTCAGCTTCCTGTACAAGGACAATCCGTTCTACCGCTTCGCCGAGCACCTGTTCGTGGGCGTGTCGGCGGGGTATTTCATCATCCTCAACTTCTGGACCGTCATCGTCCCCAACCTCTGGGACCCGATCCAGAAGTCGTTCGCGAACGCGGCCGGCCCCGCGGGCATGGTCTCGCTGTTCCTGCCGCGCCTCGGCGATTACCGCGTCTTCATGATCATCCCGGGCATCCTCGGGCTCCTGCTCTTCACCCGCTTCTTCGGCAAGATCGGCTGGCTCTCGCGCTGGGCGCTGGCGATCATCATCGGCGTCTACGCCGGCATCCGCACCACCGGGGCCGCGCAGGCCGACTTCGTCGCCCAGGTGCAGGGCAGCCTGCAGCCGCTCTGGGTGGCCGGGCATCTCGGCGCCAGCCTCAACGCCGTGGTGTTCGCGGTCGGGCTGCTCGCCTCGCTGCTCTACTTCTTCTACAGCCGCGAGCACAAGGGCGCCCTGGGCGTGGCCTCCAAGCTCGGCGTCTTCTTCCTGATGGTCTCCTTCGGCGCCGGGTACGGCTACACGGTGATGTCGCGCATCTCGCTGCTCATCGGTCGCTTCCAGTTCCTGCTCGAGGACTGGCTCGGCCTGCGGTAGGGCGAGGGCGGGCGACCGGGCCACGGCGGCGACCATGATCCTCTGGTGTGACGGCCCGCACGACCCCGCCGAGCAGATGCGGCGCGATGCCCTGCTGCTCGCGGGGGCGGAGGCGGGGGCCGAGCCGGTGCTGCGCCTGTTCCGCTTCGCGCCCTTCGGCATCACGATCGGCCGCGGGCAGGATCCCGCGCGCGAGCTGGACCTGGACCGCTGCGCCCGCGACCGGGTCCAAGTCGCCACGCGACCCACCGGGGGACGGGCCATCTTCCACGCGGACGAGTGGACGTACTCCCTGTCGGCCCCGCTCGCCGACGGGGCGTGGGGCGGCTCGCCCGCCGAGGCCTTCGCCCGCGCCAGCCGGTGCCTGCTCGCCTCGCTGGTGCGCCTGGGCATCCCGGCCACGCTCGCGCCGCGGAAGGCCGGGAAGGGCCGGCGCCGCTTTGCTTCGCCTCGACGGCGAGGCACGAGATCGTGATCGCGGGCCGCAAGCTGGTGGGCAGCGCCCAGCGCCGCACCGGCCGAGGGCTCTTGCAGCAGGGCAGCGTGCTCATCGGCCCGGGGCATCTGCGCCTGGCCGACTACCTGGCCGCCCCCGCGGCGCACCGCGAGGCGGTGCGCGGGGCGCTCGCGCGGGCCACGGCCGGCGCCGGGCCATGGCTCGGTCCCGATCCGCCCCTGGAGCGTTGGGCCGACGGTCTCGCGGCGGTGCTGCCGCCTTGCACCCGGCGCCTGTCCGGGGCGGCGGGCGCCGCCTTGTTGACCGCCGCTCAAGACGGTTCCTATACTCGCGCCTCGTCTAACTGAAACGCTGACAAAGCCTCGGAGGGTCGAGCTCATGCGCACGGGCAAGGGGTTGCTGGGCTGGGTCGCGAGCCTCGGGCTCGCGCTGGTCGTCTCGGGCTGCGGGGGGAAGGCCGGGGTCGCCGGCGCGACGTTCGTGGACCGGAATCCGCTCCCCGCCGACACCATGACGGTCGCGACCGCTGAGGTCGGGCACTACGGCGGCCGCTTCGTGATCAGCCAGACCTCGGGCCCCAAGACCTTCAACGCCAACATGGCCAACGAGACGTCCTCGACCGACGTGACGGACCGCCTCTTCACCACCCTGGCCGACTTCGACAACGCCACGCAGCAGAACGTGCCGATGCTGGCCAAGTCCTGGGAGACGAGCGCGGACGGCCTCTCCTGGACCTGGCACCTGCGGCGCGGCGCCGCGTTCTCGGACGGGCACCCGATCAGCGCGGACGACGTCCTGTTCTCCTTCGACATCGCCTACGACGACTCGCTCCATCCGTCCGTCCAGGACCTGCTCAAGATCGACGGGAAGCGCTTCGAGGTCACCAAGGTCGATTCGTACACGGTGGTGACACGGATCCCCGCGCCCTACGCGCTCATGATCGGCGCGGTCGCCTCGCTGCGCATCATGCCCAAGCACGTCCTGGAGGGCGCGTTCCGCCGCGGCGACTTCGCCTCGGCCTACACGGTCAGCATCGCCCCCGAGAGCCTGGTGACCAGCGGGGCGTGGCGGCTCAAGCAGTTCGTGCCCGGGGAGAAGACGGTGCTCACCCGCAACCCCTACTGGTTCGGCGTGGACACCAAGGGCCAGCGGCTGCCCTACCTGGACGAGCTGGTGTTCCTGATCGTGCCCGATCAGGACGCGGCCGATCTCAAGTTCCGGGCCGGCGAGTCCGACGGCATCGACAACGTCAAGCCCGAGAACTATGCCTGGTACGAGGCCAACCAGAAGGCGGGCCACTTCACGCTCTACGACGTCGGACCCTCGCTCAACACCAACTTCTTCTTCTTCAACCTCAATCGCGTCCGCGACGCGAAGTCCGGGAAGCGTATCGGCTCGCCGCGGGTCGATCCCATCAAGTACGCCTGGTTCAGCAATCCGGTCTT
>VBPB01000332.1:0-4589 GCA_005893365.1 Candidatus Eiseniibacteriota bacterium | reverse complement strand
TGACCGCCGGCAACCACGTTTGGTACAACCCGGACCTGCCGCACCTGGACTACGACCCGGCGAGGGCGAAGCAGCTGCTGGCGTCGCTGGGATGGAAGGACCGCAACGGGGACGGGTACCTGGAGGATCAGGCCGGGCACACCATCGAGTTCTCGGTCAAGACCAACGGCGACAACAAGGTGCGCACGGCGATGCTCAACTTCGTCCAGGCCGACCTGCAGAAGGTCGGTATCAAGGTCATCCCGACCCCGCTCGACTTCAACACCCTGATCACCAATCTCCGCCAGGATTTCCAGTACGACGCGATGCTGCTCGGCCTCCAGAGCGGGGTCCCGCCCGATCCGGGGATGGGGCAGAATGTCTATCGCTCGAGCGGCCTCACGCACTACTGGAACATCAAGCAGCCGAAGCCGGAGACGCCCGAGGAGGCCGAGATCGACCGCCTGATCTCCCAGAACGTCACGACCGTGGACATGGCGGAGCGCCACCGCACCTACGACCGGCTGCAGACCATCATGAACGACCAGTGCTGGTTCGTCTGGCTGCCGACCCAGATCCAGAAGATGCCGGTCCGGGACAAGTTCGGGAACCTTCACCCGGTCGTCATCCCGCATCGCCTGCTCTGGAACATCGAGGAGGTGTTCGTCCGGTCCGGCTCCCCGGCCTGACCGGCGCGCGATGCGGGTCTACGTCCTCCGGCGACTGCTGCAGATCGTCCCGCTGCTCCTCGGGGTCTCGGCGCTCACCTTCCTGGTCCTGAAGCTGGCGCCGGGGGACTTCCTCAACACCATGGCCGAGAACCCCGCGATCTCGGCCGAGACCATCGAGGCGATGCGGCACCGCTTCGGACTGGACCGTCCGTGGTGGATCCAGTACGCCCTCTACCTCAAGAACCTCTTCCTGCACCTCGATTTCGGCGAGTCGTTCTCGCGCCACCAGCCCGTCTTCGTGGTCCTGCGCGAGGGCCTCGGCAACACGCTGCTGCTCGCCTCGGCCGCGGCGGTCATCACCTGGGGCCTGGCGATCCCGCTCGGCGTCTGGGCGGCGGTGCGGCAGTTCAGCTGGGTGGACAAGTCGCTCTCGGTGTTCGCCTTCATCGGTCTCTCGATCCCCGAGGTGCTCTCCGGGCTGCTGCTGCTGTTGTTCGCGGCCAAGACCGGCTGGTTCCCCGTGGGCGGCATGCACTCGCTGGACTACGACGATCTGGACGGGATCGGCAAGGCGCTCGACCTGGGCCGCCATCTCCTGCTGCCGGCGCTGGTGGTCGGGCTGCTGCCGCTGGCCGGACGCATGCGGCAGATGCGCGGCAACCTGCTCGACGTCCTGAGGCTCGACTACGTCACCACCGCGCGGGCCAAGGGCCTCGCGGAACGGCAGGTGATCTTCAAGCACGCGCTGCGCAACGCCATCAATCCGCTCATCACCCTGTTCGGCTACACGCTGGGGGCGCTGGTCTCGGGGTCGTTCGTGGCCGAGATCATCTTCTCCTGGCCCGGGCTCGGCCGCATCACCCTCGAGGCGATCCTCGCCAAGGACCAGTACCTGGTCATGGGCTCGGTTCTGATGGCGGCGGTGGTCCTGGTGCTGGGGAACCTGGTCGCCGATCTGCTGCTCGCCATCGCCGATCCGCGGATCGCCTATGACTGAGCGCGCGGCCGGTGGGGCGGTGGCGCCGCGACCCGCGGCGAATCCCGAAGGCGGCGCGCTCCCGCCGCAGTCGCCGGGGCGCCTCTTCTGGCGGGTCTTCCGGCGCAGCGACCTCGGGGTCACCGGCGGCGTCCTGCTGGTGGTGCTCTACGGGCTGGCGCTCGCCGCCCCGTTCGTCGCCCCGTATCCGCCCGGCGACATGGATCGCGCCCGCTTCTATCATCCGCCGCAGCGGCTGCACTGGGTCGACCCGAGCGGACGGCTGCACCTGCGGCCGTTCGTGCACCCGACCCTCCGGGTGACCGGGCCGGGCTTCGCCTACCGCGAGGACCGCACGCGCATCGTGCCGCTCCACTTCCTGGTCCGCGACAGCCGCTACCGCTGGCTCGGGCTGGTGCCCTCGAACCTGCACCTCTACGGCGTCGCCGCGCCCGACAGCGTCTACCTGCTCGGCACCGATCCGTTCGGCCGCGACATGGTCTCGCGCCTGCTCTCGGGCGCCCAGATCTCGCTGACCGTGGGCCTCATCGGCATCGCCATCTCGTTCACCATCGGCCTGCTGCTCGGGGGGATCTCCGGCTACTTCGGCGGCTGGCTGGACACGGTGATCATGCGCTCCACCGAGCTGCTGCTCACCATCCCCGCGCTCTACCTGATCATCGCGCTGCGCAGCCTGGTCCCCGACAACCTGCCCAGCCAGCAGGTCTACCTCGGGATCGTCGCCATCCTGGCCTTCATCGGCTGGGCGCCGCTCGCCCGGATCATCCGCGGGATGGTGCTCTCGATCCGGCGGCTGCGCATCATCTGGCGCCACATCCTCCCGAACACGGTCTCGTTCGTGATCATCGCCGCCACGATCACCATCCCGAGCTATATCCTGGGCGAGGTGTTCCTGTCGTTCATCGGGGTCGGCGTGCAGGAGCCGAGCGCCTCCTGGGGCAACATGCTGCAGCTGGCGCGCAGCATCCCGGTGCTCACCAACTATCCGTGGATGCTGTTCGGCCCGGGGGCCGCCATCTTCGTCACGGTGATGGCATTCAATTTCTTCGGGGACGGGCTCCGCGACGCGCTCGATCCCCGCAAGGTGATGGGGGGCAAGACCGGATGAGCGAGCCGCTGCTTCGCCTGGAAGGGCTCAAGACCCACTTCTTCACCGACGACGGGGTGGTGCGCGCCGTCGACGGCGTGTCGTACCACCTGGGCGAGCGCGAGACCCTGGCGGTGGTCGGCGAGTCGGGCAGCGGCAAGAGCGTCACCGCGCTGTCCATCCTGCGCCTGGTGGCCGAACCGCCGGGCCGCATCGTCGAGGGTCGCATCCTCTTCCGCGGCCGCGATCTCGTCACCCAGCCGCTGGCCGAGATGCGGCGCATCCGGGGCAAGGAGATCTCGATGATCTTCCAGGAGCCCATGACCTCGCTGAATCCCGTCTACACCTGCGGCGAGCAGATCATCGAGGCCGTGGTGGTCCACGAGGGCGTCGACCGCAAGGCCGCGCGTGACCGGGCCATCGAGATGCTGCGCCTGGTCGGCATCCCGCTGCCCGAGCAGCGCGTGGACGAGTACCCGCACCAGATGTCGGGGGGGATGCGCCAGCGCGTGATGATCGCCATGGCGCTGGCCTGCCGCCCGGCGATCCTCATCGCCGACGAGCCGACCACGGCGCTCGACGTGACCATCCAGGCGCAGATCCTCGAGCTGCTCAAGCGCCTGCAGGCCGAGCTGGGCATGGCGGTCCTGCTCATCACCCACGACCTGGGCGTGGTCGCCGAGACCGCCGACCGCGTGGCGGTCATGTACGCGGGGCAGGTGGTCGAGTACTGCGACGTGGCGGCGGCCTTCCGGCGCACGCTCCACCCGTACACGGCCGGCCTGCTGGCCTCGCTGCCGCGGCTCGGAGACAAGCGGGCGACGCTGCGCGTCATCCCCGGCAACGTGCCCAATCCCGCCCACTTCCCCCCGGGCTGCCGGTTCCACCCCCGCTGCCCGGTCGCCCAGGATCGCTGCCGGGAGCAGGCGCCGCCGCTGGCCGTCTTCGCGGGCGGTCACCAGTCCCGCTGCTTCCGGGCCGACGAGATCGCGGCGGGCACGCTCGACCCGGTCGGTCCGGTGCCGTCCGCGACCACGGAGGTCCCGCGTGGCTGAGCCGCTGCTCCAGGTCGAAGGGTTGACCAAGCACTTCCCGATCCGCCGCGGGCTGATGAGTCGGACCGTCGGCCACGTGCGCGCGGTGGACGGGGTGTCGTTCACGCTCGAGGCCGGCGAGGTGCTGGGCCTGGTGGGGGAGAGCGGCTGCGGCAAGACCACGACCGGCCGCTGCATCCTGCGGCTGATCGAGCCGACCTCGGGCAGCGTGCGCTTCGAGGGGCGCGAGGTCACCACGCTCGACAAGCGCGCGCTGCGCGCCCTGCGCCGCGAGATGCAGATCGTCTTCCAGGACCCCTACTCGAGCCTCAACCCGCGGCTCACCGTGGGCAGCATGCTCACCGAGGCGCTCTCCATCCACGGGCTGGCCCGCGGGGCGGCCGCGCGTGACCGGGTGGCCGAGCTGCTGCAGCTGGTGGGCCTCCACCCCGACCACGCGCGCCGGTATCCGCACGAGTTCTCGGGGGGCCAGCGCCAGCGCATCGGGGTGGCGCGCGCGCTCGCCGTCCGCCCGCGCCTGATCGTCGCCGACGAGCCGGTCTCGGCGCTCGACGTCTCGATCCAGGCGCAGATCGTGAACCTGCTCCGCGACCTGCAGCGCAAGATGCACCTCACCTATCTGTTCGTCGCGCACGACCTCTCGGTGGTCGAGCACATCAGCGACCGGGTGGCGGTCATGTACCTGGGCAAGATCGCCGAGCTGGCGGGGAGCGAGGCGCTCTATCGCGAGCCGCGGCACCCCTACACGGTGTCGCTGCTGTCGGCGATCCCGGTGCCGGACCCGGGAGGCAAGCGCGAGC
>VBPB01000112.1 GCA_005893365.1 Candidatus Eiseniibacteriota bacterium | reverse complement strand
CGCCGACTCGCCCTGGCCCTGCAACGCCGCGACCAAGTTCATCTGCCACTTCCCGGAGACCCGCGAGATCTGGTCGTACGGCTCGGGCTACGGCGGGAACGCGCTGCTGGGCAAGAAGTGCCACGCGCTGCGCATCGCCTCGGTCCAGGCGCGTGACGAGGGCTGGCTCGCCGAGCACATGCTCATCCTCGGCATCACCAACCCCGAGGGGAAGAAGATGTACGTCGCCGCGGCGTTCCCGTCCGCGTGCGGCAAGACCAACCTGGCGATGATGAACCCGACGCTGCCGGGCTGGACGGTGGAGACGGTGGGCGACGACATCGCCTGGATGAAGTTCGGGCCCGACGGGAGGCTCCACGCCATCAATCCCGAGGCCGGGTTCTTCGGGGTGGCGCCCGGCACCAGCATGAAGAGCAACCCGAACGCGATGCGGACCGCCGAGGCCAACTCCATCTTCACCAACTGCGCGGTCACGCCGGACGGCGACGTGTGGTGGGAGGAGATGAGCGACGCCCCGCCGCCGGCCCTGGTGGACTGGCTCCGCCGGCCGTGGACCCCGGCCTCGGGCCGCAAGGCGGCGCATCCCAACGCGCGCTTCACCACGCCGGCGCGGCAGTGCCCGGTCATCTCGTCGGAGTGGGAGAGCCCGACCGGCGTGCCGATCTCGGCAATCCTGTTCGGCGGACGGCGCGCCGGCGTCGTGCCCCTGGTCAACGAGGCGCTGTCGTGGCAGCACGGCACGTTCCTGGGCTCGATCATGAGCAGCGAGACCACCGCCGCCGCGACCGGCGCGGTGGGGTCGCTCCGCCACGACCCGTTCGCCATGCTGCCGTTCTGCGGCTACCACATGGGCGACTACTTCGCCCACTGGCTCGAGGTGGGCGGCCACGGCGACGCCAAGAAGCTCCCGCGCATCTTCTACGTGAACTGGTTCCGCAAGGGGGCGGACGGCAAGTTCCTGTGGCCGGGCTACGGCGACAACAGCCGCGTGCTCAAGTGGGTGTTCGAGCGCGTCATGGGGACCGGCCAGGCCGTCGACACCCCGATCGGCCGGCTGCCCGCGCCGGGGGCACTCGACCTGTCCGGGCTGCGCGTGGCCGACGAAGCCATCGCCCAGCTGCTGCGCGTGGACGTGGAAGGCTGGATCGCCGAGCTGCCCGGGATCCACAAGCACTTCGAGAAGTTCGGCGCGCGGCTCCCGCAGGGGCTCAAGCAGGAGCTGGCCGCCCTCGAGAAGCGGCTGCAGGCCGCGGCGGTGGGCGCGGGGCGGTAGGCGCTGGAGGACTTGCGGAGCGCCAGTCCGGGCGGCGCAGACGGTCGGGAGAGAAAGGATGAAGCGTCGAGTCCGAGAAACGTTCGAGCGGCAGATCAGTCCCGAACGGACGTGTGCCTTCTGCAGCGCCAGGATCCCGGCCGGCCACGAGGTGTTTGGCTTTGGCGCCAAGGCAAGACCTGATGCCGACATCGAGCGCTACCGAGGCGCGGGCATCAAGATCACCGTAGGATCTCTCAAGCGGCAGGTGGTGGCGATTGTTACCGGTCGCGACTCTCCGGCGGCACGGGCGGGCCACGATCTCTACTTCGCTGCATGCAGCGAGTCCTGCGCGAACGCGTTGAAGGCCGCGCTCGAGGAAGACATCAAGGGTGGTGGACTCCTACCCACATAATAACCCGTCGGCAAACCGGGCGATCGACCGGACCGGCTTGCCCTTGACCGGTCATCGCGAGCGCTTGTGCGCCGGCGGCTCGTCGCCAACTCGTTAGGCGGCAGACGCCCCGAGACCGTGCGGCGAACTATCTCCTCGGCACAAACCTACTTGATGAAGGTCGTCTTTCCGGTGCTTTGGATCGGGGCCTTCGCTACCGTCACGGCTCTCTTGTTCTCGGGGGGTGGCGGTTTCACAGATGAAGCGGGGAATCCTCCCGATCCGGCCGAAAAGTGGACGTTTCTCGTTGCCACCCTCGCGGGCGGGGCCTTCATCTATTGGGCGTGTATTCGCCTCAAACGCGTCGCACTCGATGACCAGGCGCTCTACATCTCCAACTACCATCGGGAGATTGTTGTTCCGCTGCGCGACATTGAGTTCGTCACCGAGAGCCGTTGGATCAACATTCACCCCATCACGATTCACCTCCAAAGGGACACGGAGTTCGGCACCCGCATCGTCTTCATGCCGAAGATGCGTTGGTTTGCCTTCTGTTCATCTCATCCGATCGTGGCCGAGCTCCGGGCGGCTGCGGCACGCTCTCGAGGAGCATCGCCCGATGCCCCTGCCGCCTAGGTTCCACTTGAAACTGGCTCCGCGTCGACGACCTGCGAGTCTTCTACTACGATGTGACCAGGCGCAAGGTCCAGGTTCTCGCGATCGTGGCCAAGGCGGATGTCGAGGCATGGCTCTCCAAGGCGGGTGAGAAGACATGAAGAAGGCAGCGCTCTCGGAGGTGAAGGACGACTTGTCCCGCTTTCTGCGGCTGGCCGAGAAGGAAGAGCTTCTGATCACGCGGCACGGAAAGCCGGCTGGGGTGTTGATTGGGTTTGAGTCTGAGGACGACTGGTTCGACTACCGTCTCGAGCACGATCCACGCTTTGTCGCTCGAATTGAGGCCGCGCGAGCGAGCCTACGGGCCGGGCGAGGGACCAAACTCAAGGCCGTCGGTGGGCGGGAGACGCACGGTCGCTGATTCACTGCCGCTGAACAACTGACGCCAAGCTACCGGCGCGCAGGCCGCTGCCCCTGAGGGGTGATGGGCGCAGAGACGGGATCCCGGCCAGCGGCCACCGCCCACCGGCCACCGGTATTGCTGGCGCCGAGGAATCGCCCCACCGTTTGCGGCCCGCGCGCATCGCAAGGCTCATGGCCATCCTGCGCGCACCCATCCTCCGCCTGCCCCTTGCGGACCTCACCGCCCGGATCGGCGGCACGCCGCTCGTCCCGGTCTCGGGGCTCGCGGGGATCCCGGAGGGCGTCACGGTGCTGGGCAAGTGCGAGTGGTTGAACCCGGGCGGCTCGGTCAAGGACCGGGCGGCGTGGGGCATCGTCTCGGCCGCCGCCTCGGCCGGGCGGCTGGGCTCGGGCCGCGCGCTGCTCGACGCCACCTCCGGCAACACCGGCATCGCCTACGCCTGGATCGGGGCCGCGCGCGGTTTCCGCGTGACGCTGTGCGTGCCGGCCAACGCGAGTGCCGCGCGCCTGCGCCTGCTGGCGGCGCTGGGCGCCGAGGTGATCCCCACCGATCCGATGGAGGGCACCGACGGCGCGATCCTCGAGGCGCGGCGGCTCTTGGCCGAGCATCCCGATCGCTACTTCCATGCCGACCAGTACGCCAACCCGGCCAACTGGCAGGCGCACTACCACGGCACCGCCGAGGAGATCTGGGCCGACACCGCGGGGCGCGTGACGCACCTGGTCGCCGGCATCGGCACCGCGGGGACGCTGGTTGGCACGGCGCGCCGGCTGCGCGAGCGCTCCGCGGTGCTCGAGGCCATCGCGGTCCAGCCCGATTCGCCCTTCCACGCGCTCGAGGGGCTCAAGCACCTGCCGAGTGCCATGGTGCCGGCGATCTACGACCCGTCGGTCCACCAGCGCACGGTGGCGGTGGGCAGCGAGGCGGCGATCGCCATGGCGCGGCGCCAGGCCCGGCGCGGCCTGCCGGTGGGTGGGTCGGGCGGGGCGGCGCTGGTCGCCGCCGAGCGCGTGGCGCAGGGCCTCACCCACGGCGTCGTGGTGGCGATCCTCCCCGACGGCGCCGAGCGCTACCTGGACCAGCCGATGTGGAGCGGATCGTGAGCGGACTTGAGCTCTCGGCCCCGGATGCCGCGCGGATCCACGCGCACCTGGCCGGGGCCTACCCCGAGGAGGGCTGCGGCGTGCTGCTGGGGCGCGAGGCGGACGGGGCGCGGCGGATCGAACGGGTGCTCCCGCTCGCGAACGCGCGCGCGGACACCCGGGCCCGTCGCTACCTGATCGCGCCCGAGCAGTTCCTCGAGGCGGAGCGGCAGGCCCGCGAGGCCGGGCTCGACGTGGTGGGGTTCTTCCACTCGCACCCCGACCACCCGGCCACCCCATCGGCCTTCGACCTGGAGCACGCCTGGCCCTACTATTCGTACCTGATCGTGAGCGTCGCGCGCGGCCGCGTGGTGGACACGAGGAGCTGGCGCCTGGCGGCCGACCGCTCGCGCTTCGAGGCGGAGTCGATCGCAGCATCCCAAGCACCGGCGCCGGCCGGCGGCGGCGCGGGGACGGAGGGTTCGCGATGACCAAGATCCACATCCCGACGCCGCTCAGGCCCTATGCCGGCCGGCAGGCGGTAGTCGAGGTCGAGGCGGCGACGGCGGGCGAGGCGCTGGCCGCCCTGGTCGCGCGCCACCCGGCGCTCAGGCCCCACCTCTATGACGAGCAGGGGACGCTGCGCCGCTACGTGAACCTGTTCCGGAACGACGAGGACGTGCGACACCTGGAGCGCGAAGCGACGCCGCTCGCGGCCGGCGACACGCTCTCGATCGTGCCGAGCATCGCGGGTGGGGCGCCGGACGCCGCCCCACCGCGGCCGCCCAAGCCAGAGCCGCCCGCGTGGACGACCGGCGCCGACGGGCTGCCGCCGCTCTCGCCCGACGAGCTCAAGCGCTACGGCCGCCACCTGATCCTGCCCGAGGTGGGCCTCGCGGGGCAGCGCCGGCTCAAGGCCGCGAGTGTGCTGATCGTGGGCTCGGGCGGGCTCGGCTCGCCGCTCGCCCTCTACCTCGCCGCGGCGGGGGTGGGGCGCATCGGGCTGGTCGACTTCGACCGCGTCGACGCCAGCAACCTGCAGCGGCAGGTGCTCTACGGCACCGGCGACGTGGGCCGGCCCAAGCTGGAGGCGGCGCGCGACCGGCTCGCCAGCCTCAATCCCGGCGTGCGGGTGGACCTGCACGAGACGCGGCTCACCAGCGCCAACGCCCTCGAGATCCTGGCGCCCTACGACGTGGTCGCCGACGGCACCGACAACTTCCCGACCCGCTACCTGGTCAACGACGCCTGCACGCTGCTCGGGAAGCCCAACGCGTACGGGAGCATCTTCCGCTTCGAAGGCCAGGCGAGCGTCTTCGACGCGCGCGTGGGACCGTGCTACCGCTGTCTCTATCCCGACCCGCCGCCGCCGGGCCTGGTGCCCTCGTGCGCCGAGGGGGGCGTCCTCGGGGTGCTGCCGGGGGTGGTCGGCCTCATCCAGGGCATCGAGACGCTCAAGCTGCTGCTCGGGCTGGGCGAGACGCTGGTCGGCCGGTTGATCCTGTTCGACGCCCTGGCGATGACGTTCCGCGAGCTGGCGTTGCGCAAGGACCCGGACTGCCCGCTGTGCGGGACCCACCCGACCATCACCGCCCTCGTGGACTACGAGGCGTTCTGCGGCCTGACTCCGGTCGAGCAGGCGGACGCCGCGGCGCGCGAGTGGGAGATCGGCCCGCGCGAGCTGGCCGACCGGCTCGCGCAGGGCGGGATCACGCTTATCGACGTGCGCGAGCCGCACGAGTTCGAGATCGCGCGCATCCCGGGGGCCACGCTGATCCCGCTCAACACGCTGCCGGCGCATCTCGGCGAGCTGGATACCAGCCGCGAGGTCGTGCTGCACTGCCACCACGGCCAGCGCAGCATGCGGGCGCTCGAGTTCCTGCGGCAATCGGGCTTCCGCAAGCTCAAGAACCTGCGCGGCGGCATCGACGCGTGGTCGAAGGACGTGGACCCCTCGGTCCCGCGTTACTAGACTTGGGCTGAGAGCGCGATTGCTGCGTTGGCTTCGTCGCTCGTCGCCTTGCACTCGCGCTCTCAGCCCAAGTCTAGTCGCCGGGTCACTGGCGCGGGTTGAACCCCGGTGGGCGCCGCGCTATCGTGCGCGGCATGATTGGAACCCTTGACCCCCGCGTCGCGACTGCCGCAGGCCGGGTCGCGCGCTCGCGATCCGTGATGCCGGCGGCGGGGCTCGTCGCCCTCCTCGCCCTGCTCGCCCCACTCGTCGGCTGCGCCACCAATCCCGTCACCGGCCGGCGCGAGCTCTCGCTGGTGAGCGCGGGCAAGGAGGAGAGCATCGGCCGCGAGGGCTACGGCGCAGTCGTGGCCGAGTACGGCAGCTACGGCGACTCGAGCGTGCAGCGCTACGTGAACGAGGTCGGCCAGCGGCTCGCCCACGTCTCGCACCTGCCCGGCCTCACCTGGCACTTCACCGTCCTCGACGACCCCGCCGTCAATGCGTTCGCCATGCCGGGCGGCTACATCTACGTCACCCGCGGCATCCTGGCGCACCTCAACTCCGAGGCGCAGCTCGCCGGTGTGCTGGGTCACGAGATCGGCCACGTCACCCACCGCCACAGCGCCGAGCAGCTCACCCGCCAGCAGGTGGCCGGGATCGGGCTCGGCGTGGCCTCGCTGATGTCCGAGGCGGTGTCGAAGTACGGCGGCATGGCGCAGCAGGCGCTGGGCCTCGTGTTCCTCAAGTTCAGCCGCACCAACGAGACCGAGGCCGACGAGCTGGGCGTGGAGTACGCCACGCGCGCCGGCTACGATCCCGCGGAGATCCCGTCCACCTACGCGATGCTCAAGCGCGTGAGCGACCGCGCCGGACAGCGGCTGCCCGGCTTCCTCTCGACCCATCCCGATCCCGGCGACCGCGAGACGCGCACCGGAGCCCTGGCCCAGGCGGCGCGGGCCGGGAAGAACGGGCTCACCGTCCGCCATGCCGAGTACGTCCACGGCCTCGAGGGCATGATCTTCGGCGACGACCCGCGCCAGGGCTACTTCGAGGGCGACGACTTCTATCACCCCACGATGGGCTTCGCGATGAGCTTCCCGGCCGGCTGGAAGCACGCGAACACCCGCACGGCGGTGACGGCGACCGCTCCGGAGGACCGCGCCGGCATGCAGGTCACGCTCGCCGACGCCGGGACCGCGACCCCCGGCGCCTTCGTGGCGGGGCTCACCGCCAGCGGGAAGCTCACCGCCGCGCGCGGCGGCAGCGAGACCCTCGACGGTCTGACGGCGTGGGTGGGGCGTGTCACGGTGCCGGGGGACGGCGGGACCGAACGCGTGCTGGCGGCGGCGTTCATCCGCCTCTCGCCGGGGCAGATGGTCCAGATCCTGGGCCGGAGCGCTCAGCCCGACGACGCCGACTTCCGACAGGTGCTCGCCAGCGCCCGGTCGTTCCGCGCGCTCGAGGATCCCGCGCGGCTCAAGCCCGCGCCTGAGCGCGTGCGCGTGACCAGCGTCGCCACGCCCGGGACGTTCTCGGCGGTGGTCGGCGGGCTCGGGCCCCAGGGGCTCGACCTCGAGGGGACCGCGATCCTCAACAACCGACAGGCCGGCGACGCGCTGGCCCGCGGCGACCTCCTCAAGACCGTCCTCCCGGCGCGACTCCACTGATCCCGCCGCGGCGTCGCATCCGATTTGACAGCTTGGGGAAGGGCAGCGTAGTTTGCGCCCCCGTCCGCCCATGAAACGAGCCCTCGCCCTCGTCATCTGCGCCGCCACCCTGGCCGCGGCCACCAGCGCCTTCACCCAGTCCTTCTCCGTGCAGACTTACGGGGCCAAGGCGCCGCGTCAGCCCATCAACTTCAGCCACCAGATCCATGCCGGCAAGCTCGGCATGAACTGCCTCTACTGCCACAGCAGCGCCGAGAAGTCCCCGATCGCCAACATCCCCGCGGTCAGCACCTGCATGGGCTGCCACAAGATCGCCCGGGCCGACCGTCCGGAGATCATGAAGCTGGCGGCCTTCTTCGAGCGCGGCGAGCAGGTGCCGTGGGTCGAGGTGTACGTGCTGCCCGCGCACGTCAAGTTCAACCACAAGCGCCACGTCAAGGCGGGGCTGCGCTGCCAGGAGTGCCACGGGCCGGTCGAGACCATGCCGGCCGTCTACCCGTATCCGTCGCTCAAGATGGGCTGGTGCGTGGGCTGTCACCGCCAGCGCCTGAACGACCCCAAGTTCCCGGCCAGCATGGACTGCCTGGTCTGTCACCACTAGAGGGGCGCGTGTCCGACTCCATCGTTTTCAACCGTCGCGACTTCCTGAGGCTGGTCGGCATCGGCGTGGCCGGGGCCGCCGCCGGCTGCGCGACGCCGCGCTCGGACCGGCTCATCCCGTACCTGGTCGCCCCCAACGACATCATGCCGGGCGTGGCGTACTGGTACGCGAGCACCTGCCGCGAGTGCCCGGTGGGCTGCGGCCTGCTGGTCAAGACGCGCGAGGGGCGCGCCATCAAGGTCGAGGGCAATCCCCAGCACCCCGTGAACCAGGGCGGGCTGTGCGCGCGCGGCCAGGCCGGGCTGCAGGGCCTCTACGACCCCGACCGCCTGCGCACACCGATGGTCAAGCAGGGCGGCGCCTGGAAGCCGATCCCCTGGGACGAGGGCCTGACGCTGGCCGCCTCCAAGCTGGGCGAGGCGATCAAGGCCAAGCGCGGCGTGGCGCTGATGACCGATCACGCCCCGGGCTCGGCGCAGGCGCTGGCCGCCGAATGGGCGGCCGCCGCGGGGGCCACGCACCTGGTCTACGAGCCGTTCGCGCACGAGAGCCTGCGCGAGGCCAACCGGCGCACTTTCGGGCGGGCGGAGATCCCGACCTTCGATTTCGCGCGCGCCCATTGCGTCGTCTCCTTCGGCGCCGACTTCCTCGAGACCTGGCTGTCGCCGGTCGGACACGCGCGCGGGTTCGCCGCCATGCGCGCGCGCCGCGACGGCTCGGGTCCGTTCGTCTCGGTCGAGCCGCGCCTGTCGCTCACCGGCGCCAACGCGGACGAGTGGGTGGCGATCCGGCCCGGCCGCGAGGCGGTACTGGCGCTCGGCATGGCGCGGGTCATCCTGACCGAGACCCTGCGTCCCGCGGGTCCCGACCACGGCCGTCTGCTGGACGCGGTGGCGAGCTATGCGCCCGAGATGGTGGAGCAGCAGACCGAGGTGCCGGCGGACACGGTGCGGCGGCTGGCCCGGATGTTCGCGCGGCAGTGGCCCAGCCTCGCGGTCGCCGGCGGCATCGCGGCGCAGAGCGAGCAGTCGGTGGCGCTGATCGCCGCGGTCAACCTGCTCAACCACGCCGCCGGCAATACCGGCGAGACGGTGCGCTTCGACCGCACCCTCGATTTCGACGCCGTCGCGTCGTTCAGCGACCTGCAGCGTCTGATGGGCGAGATGTCGCAGGGCCGGATGGACGTCCTGGTGGTCCAGGGCGCCAACCCCGCGTACGCCGTGCCGGCGTGGGCCGGGTTCGGGGCGGCGATGGACAAGGTGCTGTTCAAGATCTCGCTCGCGGGGACACTCGACGAGACCAGCGACCGCTGCGACCTCATCCTGCCTGCGACGCACGCGCTGGAATCGCTGGGCGACGCGCGCACCGCGCGCGGCGTCAGCTCGATCATCCAGCCGTCGATGCAGCGCCTGCCGATGTTCGACGCCCGTCCCGCCGGGGACACGCTGATCGCGCTGGCCAAGGGCGCGGGCTTCGGCGGCCGCTTCCCCGAGACCTGGGCGGACTACCTCAAGGCGCAGTGGGCCCCGATCCACCAGCGCCTCGGCGCCGGCCGCGACTTCCCGACGTTCTGGAACGACACGCTCAAGAACGGCGGCGTCTGGGAGCCGGAGGCGGCGACCCCGGTGCGCTGGGCGGGCACCCCGGCCTTCGCGACCGCCGAGCCCAAGGGCGCGGGCGATCTCACCCTGGTGCTCTACCCGTCGGCGACGCTCTACGACGGGCGCGGCGCCAACAAGCCGTGGCTCCAGGAGCTGCCCGACCCCACCAGCAAGGCGGTCTGGGGCTCCTGGGTCGAGATCCACCCCGAGACCGCGGCCAAGCTCGGCCTCAAGGCCGGCGATCCCGTCAAGGTCGAGACCGAGGCCGGCGCCTTGGAGCTGCCGGCCTATCTCTACGCCGGCCTGCGCCCGGACGTGATCGCCGTGCCGCTCGGCCAGGGTCACACCGCCTACGGGCGCAACGCCAGCGGCCGCGGCGTCAACGCGCTGGCCCTGCTCTCGCCCGCGCAGGACGCGGCCTCGGGCGCCATCGCCTATCTGAGCACCAAGGCCAAGCTGGCGCGCGGGATCCAAGCGATGGACCTGGTGGTGACCCAGCGCGAGAAGGACCAGCACGACCGCGGCTTCGCGGAGGTCGTGCCGCTCACCGCCTTGCTCGCCGCCGCGTCGGCGTCGCCCGGCGCGCAGGTGACCGCGCGGCCCCAGACGCCGGCCGGGCACCCGGAGGAGCCGATCCCACCGCTGCCCTCGCAGACGCGGCTCGGCACCCACACCTCGCCGCTCGCGCCCGTGCCCGGGCGGAAGGCCCCGGTGCACGCCATCACCGCCTACGAGCCCGAGCAGCACACGCGCGGTCCGCGCAACCTCCCGATCGACCAGGGCAGCTACGGCAAGGCCGAGCATCGCTGGGCGATGGCGATCGACCTCGACGCCTGCACCGGCTGCGCCGCGTGCGTGGTGGCGTGCAGCGCCGAGAACAACGTGCCCAGCGTCGGCCCCGAGCTCATCAAGCGCGGGCGCGAGATGATGTGGATCCGCATCGAGCGCTGGGAGGAGAGCCTCAAGCCCGGGGCCTCCGACGTGCGCTTCGTGCCGATGATGTGCCAGCACTGCGGCGACGCCCCGTGCGAGACGGTCTGCCCCGTCTACGCGACCTACCACAACCCCGAGGGGTTGAACGCCCAGGTCTACAACCGCTGCGTGGGCACGCGGTACTGCTCCAACAACTGCCCCTACAAGGTGCGGTCGTTCAATTGGTTCGACTACGCGGCGCCCGAGAAGGAGACCTTCGCGTTCCCCGAGCCGCTCAACTGGCAGCTCAATCCCGACGTGACCGTGCGCAACAAGGGCGTGATGGAGAAGTGCACGATGTGCATCCAGCGCATCCTGGAGGCCAAGGGGATCGCGAAGGACGAGGAGCGCACGCTGCGCGACGGCGAGTTCCAGACCGCCTGCGCCCAGTCGTGCCCCACCCAGGCGATCACCTTCGGCGACCTGGCCGATCCGGAGAGCGCCGTGCACCGTGTCTCCTTCGGCGAGCGGCGCTACTGGGTGCTCAACGAGCTCAACACCAAACCCGGCGTGACCTATCTGAAGCGGGTCCGGCGCGACGCCGGATTGGCCTAGGAGCCCCGCGTGTCCGAGATCACCTACGAGCCCGATGCGGATGCCGAAGACGTCGGCGTGACCGAGCACGTCCCGGCGACCGTCACGCAGAAGTCGCTCAATGCCGACATCCTGCGGATGCTCGAGCCGCCGGGGAAGATCTGGTGGGGCGTGTTCCTGCTCGACCTGTGCATCCTCGCGGCCGGCGGGCTCGCGCTGCGCAACCAGATCGTGCTCGGGCTCGGCGTCGCCGGCTATACCCGCCCGGTCATGTGGGCGGCCTACATCACCAACTTCGTGTTCTGGGTGGGCATCGCGCACTGCGGCACCCTGGTGAG